>JANOWB010000273.1:0-12216 GCA_031417695.1 Polaromonas sp. | reverse complement strand
CTTCGCCTTTTTAGCCAGCAGCGTGTTGGTGGCCAAAACATGCTCAACCTCGCTCGTGCCAATTCCGTGCGCAAGCGCGCCGAACGCGCCGTGCGTGCTTGTGTGCGAGTCACCGCAAACAACAGTCATACCCGGCAAAGTCGCGCCGTTTTCAGGCCCCATTACGTGCACGATACCCTGGCGTTTTGACATGAACGGAAAGAACGCCGCTGCGCCGAATTCCTTGATGTTCGCGTCCAGCGTGGTGATTTGCTCTTTGCTGACCAGGTCAGTAATCCCGTCGTAACCCAGCTCCCAGCCGGTGGTGGGCGTGTTGTGGTCAGCCGTGGCCACAATGGAGCTGATGCGCCAGACTTTGCGCTTGGCCTCACGCAAGCCTTCAAAGGCTTGCGGGCTGGTGACTTCATGCACCAGGTGGCGGTCAACGTAGAGGATGGACGTGCCGTCTTCTTCGGTGTGAATGACGTGTTCGTCCCAGATTTTGTCGTAGAGTGTCTTCGTTGTATTGGCCATGTTTTTCTTTCAGGAATCGCTGATTTTAAGTGTCTTGCCTGGCTTGGTGCTCGGCAGTTAGGTGCTCCACCAGCAGCCGAGCCGTCACCGGCAGCGTTGAAAAGTCCCGCGCCACCAGATTGATGCGCCGCGTCGCCCAGTCGTCAAGCAGTTCAATAGATTCCAGCTCGCCCACGCCGTTCATCAGATCAAACGCGCGCTGCGGCATCACGCCCACACCCAATCCGTTGTGAATCATGCGGCACATCGCGTCCAGCCCCGTCACGTGGATGCGCAGTTTGATGCTGCGGCCAACTGCTGCAGCGGCCTGCTGCATGGCAATGTAAATGGAGCTGTTGGTATGCAGGCCGACCTGATCGTAGCCCAGCGACGCTTCAAAATGTATAGCTGCTTGCGCCCGTAAAACGTGGCCTTTGGGCACAATCAATACCAGTTTGTCAGAGCGGTAGGGCAAACTTTGCAGCTCACCCACACCATCGGCAATATTGCAAATGCCTAAATCTGCTGCGCCCGCAGCCACCGCCCGAACAACCTCCGTACTTAAATGCTCTTCCAGGTCAATTTTGACTTCCGGGTGGGTGCGGATAAAAGCGCCCAGATCTTCTGGCAAAAACTGCACGATGGCTGAAATGCTGGCATGCACCCGCACATGGCCGCGCACGCCGTCGGCGTATTCGCTCAGCTCGCCCTGCATTTTTTCCAGGCTGAACAGCACCGACCGCGCGTGGTGCAGCAGGCTTTCGCCAGCAGGCGTCAAGCCCACGCCGCGCGTGTGGCGGTAGAGCAAGGCAGTGCCCAGCGTGGCTTCCAGGTCACTCAGCCGTTTACTCACGGCTGATGCCGCAATGAATTCCCGCTCCGCCGCTTTGCCAATGCTGCCCAGCTCGCACACCGCCACAAAGAGCTGAAGGGAGGTCAGGTCGATGCGGCGGGTGAAGTTGCGTTCTGAGGTTTTTGGGGTCATGGGGTGGCGTTGCGGCATCGTCAAACACGATGAATAGCTATTTTACAATTAACAAATCTATTTAGCCATCGCGTTTGGCGATGTTAGACTTACTTAAAACGGCTGATATTCAAGAAAAAGTCTGAAATTTGACGTTTCGGTGACAAAAAAGGCCATTTTTAGGCATGTATTAGGCCTGCAGCCCAATGATTATTTGCGCGAGTAGCTCCTAAAGTAATAGCTAATTGAGGCTTACGGCGCAGCAGTGCATCTCGCTGATTCGACAGCGTTGGCCCGCTTGCAGGAACATGCGTGGCAGCTCGGATTCGCCCTCGATGCCATCCGGCATGAGAAGTGGCTCTCTGTATCAATAACTATTGGCCTTGCCTTTGGCCGCATGCTGTAAAGCAGCAGCCTCCAAAGCCGCAAACTTGGCCGCATACAGCGCCACCACCCAGTCTACAAACACCCGCACCCGTGCGCTCAAATGCCGGTTGCGCGGGTACATCACATACAGGCTCAAGCTGCCGGCACTCCAGCCTTTGAGCACTTGCACCAAGCTGCCGGCGCTGATTTGGTCTTGCAGCGCCTGCGTACGCGGGTATTGCATGAGCCCCAAGCCTTGCAGGCACAGCGCCATTTGCGTGTCAGCATCATTGGCGCTGACGCTGTGTGCCAGCATCACTTCCAATGCTTGGCCATCTTTCTCAAAATCAAAGCTGAAGGTGCGCCCCGTTTTGGCAGAAAAGAAATTCACCGCTTGATGGTTGCTGCCCTGTAAATCCGCTGGGCTTTTCGGCACGCCATGCTGCTTCAAATACTCGGGCGATGCGCAGGTGACCACTTCAAACGCGCCCAGTTTGCGGGCAACCAGTTGCTCGTCATGCACCGCGCCGCCTCGAATCACGCAGTCCACCCCTTCCGTGACCAAATCCACCGGGCGGTCTGAGCTGCCGATGTCGAGCGTGATGCTAGGGTAACGCTTAAAAAATTCTGGCAGATGCGGCGCCAGAACATGGCGGCCAGCGGCTGCAGGCACATCAATGCGCAGTCTGCCCTTGGGTGCGGCCACATCGCCCGTCACGCGTGCCTCCAGCTCATCTAATTCTTGCAGCAGGCGCTGCGCGCGCTCCAGATAAGCCGCGCCATCGTCTGTGAGGGTAAGCCTGCGCGTGGTGCGCAGCAGCAGCTTGACTTGCAAATGCGCCTCTAGCTGAGAGATGCGCGTGCTTACGGTGGCATTGGGCACTTGCAGGGCTTCAGCGGCTTTGGAAAAGCTGGAGAGCTCAGCCACAAGCGCGAAGGTTTTCATGGCAACCAGTCTGTCCATCGTGCCTCCTATATTTCATTAAAAACAAACAATTATTTAATTTTATCGATATTTATCAATTTAAATGAAATGAATAAAGTTCATTCATCGGCGCTGTTGCCGACTTTGCAACCCTCATTTGGAGCACATCATGAGCACATTGAACACAGTTTCTTCCGCCACCCCTACCAACATGGGCCGCCGCAGTGCATTGGGTAGCGCGTTGGCAGGTTTGGCCGGCCTTGCAGCAGCTGGCGCAGCACAAGCGCAGAGCGCTACAGCAAGCAGCCCGGCAGCCAAGCCCCTCAAAGGCAAAGTCGCCATCATCACTGGCGCACGCAACAACCAAGGCCGCGCTTATGCCGTGGCACTGGCCAAGATGGGTGCAGATCTGGTGCTGCACTACCACCGTGCTGAGACGCTGGATCAAGTGCAAGAGACCGAGCGTTTGGCTCGCGCTGAAGGCGCACGCACCGTGCTCGTGCAAGGCGATCTGGGCGAAGTGGCCAATGTGCGCCGTGTGTTTGATGCTGCGCAAAACACCTACAGCCGCGCAGATATCCTGGTACACACTGTGGGCCTGATCATCAAAAAGCCGATGGCTGACGTGACAGAAGCAGACTACGAGCGCTCACACCGCGCCAACACCAAGTCCACATTCTTTTGCATGGCTGAAGCTGGCAAGCGCCTGACCGACAACGGTCGCATCATCACCATTGGTACCTCACTGACCGCTGGCACTGCCCCGGGCTATGCACTCTACGCAGGCACAAAAGCGCCAGGTGAAGAGTTCACTCGCATCCTTGCCAGAGAAATCGGCAAACGCGGTGTCACCGTGAACAACATTGCGCCTGGCCCGCTAGACAACGTATTTTTCAGCGCTGCCGAAACGCCTCAATCCACTGCATTTGCCGCAGGCTTGAGCGTCGCTGGTCGCTTGGGCAAAGAAAGCGACGTTACGCCGCTGGTTGAATACCTTGCGTCCGCTGGTTCGCAGTGGACAACGGGCACCACGCATCGGATCAACGGTGGCTACCTCACACGTTAATCTAAGGACCCCCTTTTTTTTCAAAACCCTCATCTATCTTTATTAAGGAAATCATCATGAACACACAAAATACTTCTCTCGCTGGAAAAATCGCTTTAGTCACCGGCGGCAACCGCAACATTGGCCGCGACACAGCACTGCGCTTGGCAGACATGGGCGCTAGTGTCGTCATCACTTATCGCGAGCAAAAAGACTCTGCCGCGCAAACCGTGAAAGACTTGCAAGCCAAAGGCGTCAAAGCCGCCGCGATTCAAGTCAACCTCACGGGCACAGCGCAGCTGGCTGGCTTTGTAGCGCAATTCAAGCAGCAGCTGGCCGACTGGGGCCGCCAAGATTTTGATATCTTGATCAACAATGCGGGCACGCTGCGTATCGCCACCTTTGACCGCGTGACCGAAGACGATTTGGACACGGTGTTTTCTACCAACTACAAGAGCGTGTTTTTCCTCACGCAGCATTTGCAAGGCACGCTGACTGACAACGGCCGCATTGTGAATCTGGGCTCAGGCACAGCGCGCATTGCCTTTGGCCCTTTGGTGAGCTACGGCCCCATCAAAGCAGCGCTGCAAAGCCTCACGCTGTATTTAGCCAGCTTCTTGGGTAAGCGCGGCATCACAGTTAACGCGGTAGCGCCCGGCGGGCTTGACGATGATTTCAACGCACCTTTGTTTGCCATGATGCCCGCTAAGGATTACATCAAAGCCAACACAGCGGTGGACCGCGTGGGCATGCCCAAAGATGTGGGCGGCGTGGTGGCTTTCTTGTGCAGCCCAGAAGCTTCGTTTGTGAGCGGCGCTGTGATCAATATTGATGGTGGCTACCACCTTTAAAGCTGCTTTGTCTTGAAATTGGCTGCGCCGCTTTCAAACTGTGCAGCTTTTCGCCTTCATTCAATCTATCCAAGAGAATCTTCATGAACAAACTATTCATTGCCTTTGCGATCGGGTTCATCATCGCCTTGGTCGACACAGCGCCCATGCTGATGCGCAAAGCGCCGTGGATGCAGATTGCCACGCCTTTCGCGCACTGGATCGTGGTGGGCGTGCTGGTGGTCTACAGCAGCATGCCGCTGCCCGGCTGGGCCAAGGGCATGGTCATCGGTGTCATCACCACGATTCCTTTTCTCTTCGTCGTAGCGCAATCGCATTCTGGGGCGGTGTGGACGGTAGCAGGGATTTCTGTGGTGCTCGGTTTGGTAATCGGCGTGGCAATGGAGCAAGCGCTGCTTCGATTTACAAATTGATTGCTTTAGTGGTTGTATAGCGGTCGCAGTTGGAGTCGTTAGCACGCCCGTGCAGCCACCGTGTTTGACGACGCAGAGCTTGCCCGAAAACGCGTGATTTTCAACAATTCAACTTAAATCGATAACATCGCTAAAAAAGCTTTTTTAAGCATGTCTTGGCCAAATAGCCCAATAAATTCGGGTGCAAGCAGCTCCTAAATATATAGCGTAGAAGTCTCACCCATCCGGCTGCTTGACACGGCACAAGCTCACAAGAAACCTGCCGAACGCTGAAAGACCCAAAAATTTGGGTGTCGCAACGTCATCGGCTGCGGCTGCCAGTATCTGGTTCATCTCGGCGGGCATACCCAGCGGTGGTGCAAGCACCTCCACGGGTATCGGGTTTGCTGGCTTTCCTGGCCCAGGGCCTACAGTTTCCATAAACCAAAAGCCAGCCCGCTAGTCAATGCCCCAGCAAATGCAAATGTCAAATACGCTGCAAACACCCGGCCACGCGCCACCGCCCACACGGCCATGGCAGCGGGCAGCGACGTCACGCCGCCAGACACCAAAAATGCCATGCTGGCACCGGGTGACAAGCCCTGGCTCATCAAACCACTGACCAGCGGCAGCGCGGCGTAACCATTCAGGTACGACGGTATGCCCACCAGCGTAGCCAGCAGCACCGGCCATGCACCCGTGCCGCCCGCCATGCGGGCAATCAGGTCATTGGGCAGGTAGGCCAGCATCAGGCTTTCAAGCACAAAGGCGAGCAGCAGCCACTTGCCTAAAAACAGTGCGTTGGTTTTAAAGCTCTTGATAGCGGCATCAACCCGGGCGCGTTCAGCCCAAAACTTCCAGACCACCGCTTTGGGGTCGCGAATGTGGCTGCCCGCACAGCCCCCATTACCAATGCCGTCTTTCAACACCTCGGTAATCAAGCCGCTTCTTGTCAGCACGTAAGCACCCAGTCCGCCCAGCAGCCCCATGCTGACTGCGACGATGCTTTTGGCCACCGCAAACTCCAGCCCCAGCACGCTGGAGGTCATGACAAACATTGACGGATCCATCAACGGCGACGCCAGCCAAAACGCCATCACTGGGGCTAGCGGCACGCCCATGGCCAGCAGCGCCACGATGATAGGAATCACCCCGCACGAGCAAAACGGCGACAGCGCACCCACCAACGCTGCCGACACCACGGCCACAAGCGGTGGGCCACTGAAAGCGCGTGAGATCAAGTTGTCGGCACCGCTGGCCTGGGCATAGGCAGTGAGGCCGACCGACAGCAGTAAAAAGCCGAAAGTCTTGGTGGCTGCGGCAGCTACAAACTGCAAAGTGGCGGGTAATTGCGGCAAGTCAATGGCTGCAATGCCGATCAAAATAGCCGCAATGGCCAGCATTACTTTGTCAATATACGCCCACAAGTTTGGAGGTTGATGCAGCCACTTGTTAAAAATCCAACTGAGGGTTTTCATACAACTATCTTTCTAAAATTATAGAAAATAAACATTAAAAAAAAGCAGCTTCACGCCGCCACCACGTCACGCTTTTTTGCAGGGTTAGCTACCAGCGCACAAGCCGCATCTGCACAGCACTCACTCAGCAAAAACGCACTCAACAGCCGGATGTCGGCATATTCAGCCCGGCAAATCAGCTCGCGCCCCTGGCGCTCTTGGGAAACCAGCCCGGCAGCAACCAATGCGGTGACATGATGCCCCAGCGTCGACGGCGGTATGCCGCTGATGCGCTGTAAACCCGTCACGCTCATGCCGTCGCTACCCGCACGCATCAATTGGCGAAACAAGCCCAGCCTTACCTCACTGCCCAGCGCGGCCAGCATTGGCGCGGCTTGGGTGCCTGACATGGCTACTGTGCTTTTTGGTTTGCTCATGCTATTTACTATAAACCTAAAAATATAAAAGTCAATTTTTCAATTCACACTATTCGTAAATGGAGTGTCCAGGCAACGGCATAACTGATGGCGTGGATCAACAGCTACGACTGGAATGAACGCGTATTGCGGGGTAAGCCACGCTTGCAGCGAGACGACACCCGAGACAGCTGCAGCCATGAAATCTTTAAAACTTATACTCACGCCCCTTCAGTTGGCTGCTTGTTTGGTGCTGTTGCCTGACAGTGGAAGCCTTGGCACAAGAAATGCATCCTGCGCCTTCGCGATCAACTGAGTCTTTGCAATTCACACAAAAACGCCGGGTATTTAACACCCTCTGCGTGGCTGTCAGACTTCCCCTGCAGAAAAGCGCAACCAGCACAGCAAGGCAGGCAGTGCTCATTTGATACAAGCTCAGCGTGATGCTGCGGCACATAGCCGCCTGCCGGGTAATTACGCAGAGCTGAAGGCGAGGCTGGGACGTTTAATCTGGGTTCTAGGCAGGGGCGCTAATTGGGGTGCTTATTGGGTTGCTAATCGCGCCACGGTTTTAATTGTTTTTTCAGGAGCTCTCATCATGTTCAAAAAATTAATGATCGCTACTTTGGGCGCTTTTCTAGCCGTAGCTATGTTACCGGCGCAGGCGCAAACGGTGTTGACCAGCTCGTCATGGGTTCCACCGGGCCACACGCTGACGCGCACCATCATTGAATGGGGCAAAGAATTAGAAACCGCTACCCAAGGGCGTATCAAACTCACCATGCTGCCAAAAACGCCCACCAACCCGCCGGGTACGTACGACTCCGTGCGTGACGGTTTGCAAGACGTCGGCTTTACTGTGCAGGGCTACACCCCGGGTCGGTTCAGCCTGGCGCCACTGGCCGAGTTGCCGTTTTTGGGCGACAGCGCCGAGGCGTCTTCAGTCGCGTTTCAGCGCATGGCCGTCAAGTACCCGCAAATTCTGGAGGAATACAAAGGCGTGAAAGTGCTGGCCGTTTTCACGCATGGCCCTGGCATTATTTACAACAGCAAACGCCCAGTCACGTCGATGGCTGACCTGGCTGGCCTGAAGTTTCGGGTCGGCGGCGGCATGGTGAACGAAATTGGCAAGGCGATTGGTGCCAATGTCATGCTCAAGCCTGCGTCTGAGTCGTACGAGCTAATGAGCTCAGGCGTGGTCGACGGCGTGTTTTTCCCGGCTGAATCGATTCCGGGTTTCAAGCTCGACAAGCTCATCAAGTTTGGCACCACCTTTCCGGGCGGGCTGTACAACACCGCTTTTGTCATGATGATGAACCAGGACAAATACAACAAGCTGTCTGCCCAAGACAAGGCGGCAGTCGACAAACTGTCTGGCGAAACACTGGCCCGCATGCAAGGGCGCGGCTGGGACAAAGTAGACCGCGAGGGCAAGGCCCTGATGCAGGCAGCAGGTGTCAACATTCAGCCTGCAAACGCCGCGTTCATTAAAGAAGTTGAAAGCCGGGTTGCGCAGTTTGAGCAAAAGTGGGTGGCTGATGCCACTGCCAAGGGCATTAAAAATCCGCAAAACGTGATCAAAGAATTCCGGGCGGAAATTAAAAAACTGTAGACAACGTTGCTTCGCGCTGCACTTATCACGGCCGATGTCAGCATCGGCTTTTCTTTTTTTAAAGCATAAGACTTCTGTATGAAAAAGCTTGAACACGCGCTGTATGTTGCGCTGGGCACTACGGCGGGGCTGGCATTGTTGGCCATGATGTTTTTAGCCTTTATTGACGTCAGTGCGCGCAAGCTCAACATGCCGATTGCCGGCGGCGTTGAGCTGACAGAACTGCTGATGGTGGTGCTGATTTTTTGCGGCCTGCCGTTGGTGTCTATGCGCGGGGAGCACGTCACGTTTGACTTGGTTGACTCCTTTCTGCCCGCGGCAGTACGGAGCGTTTTAATGCACGGCATGCAGCTGGTAGCGGGCATGGTGTTTTTGGCGCTGTCGTGGTTTTTGTGGGGGCGAGCCAGTCGTTTTGTAGAAGACGGTTTAACCACTGCGCAGCTAAAAATCAGTGTGGCCCCGTTCGCTTTTGTCATGTGCGCCATGTTGGCCATCACGGGTTTGATTCACCTGTCTTTAGCGTTTTCGCGTCGCGAAAAGATGGACGACCACGCACAAGCTGCTGACGTGGGAGCAGCACTGTGACCGAAGCTTTGCTGGGGTTTGCAGCCATGCTGCTGTTGATGGCGCTGCGCCTGCCGCTGGCTATTGCCATGGCAGTGGTCGGGTTTATTGGAATGGGCCTCGTGCGGTCGTGGCCGTCAGCAGTGGCCAGTACATCGCAGGTGGTGTTTGAAACGGGCTCGATGTATTTGCTGTCAGTGGTGCCGCTGTTTATATTGATGGGCAATCTCGTTACCCGGGCCGGCATGAGTCGAGAGTTGTTTCAGTTGGCGTATACGTTTATCGGCCATTTGCGCGGTGGGCTGGCCATGTCGACTGTCATGGCGTGTGCGGGTTTTGGCGCGGTGTGCGGCTCGTCTGTGGCTACCGCTGCCACCATGAGCAAAGTGGCGTTTCCGCCGATGAAAAAGCTCGGCTATTCAGACGCACTGGCCGCGGCGTCAATTTCAGCAGGTGGCACGCTAGGCATCATGATTCCGCCGTCTACTGTGTTTGTGCTGTACGGCATCATTACCGACGTGAACATTGGCAAGCTGTTTGCGGCCGGCGTTATTCCGGGAATTTTGTGCGCTTTTTTAATGTGTGTGGGTATTTACGTGATTGCACTGCGAGACCCGACGGCAGCGCCTGCAGGGCCGCGGTCTACATGGGGCCAACGATTCAAGGCTGTCAAAGAAATTTGGGCGGTGGTGGCGTTGTTTTTAGTGGTGATGGGCGGCATTTATGGTGGTATTTTTACGGCCACAGAAGGTGCAGGCATTGGCGCATTTGGTGGGTTTTGCTTTGCACTGGTGCGCCGCGCGTTGACCTGGCGCACGCTGCTCGACACGCTCGCCGAGAGCGGCCGAACCACCGCCATGATCTTCACGATTTTGATTGGCGCCATGATTTTTTCAAACTTCATGAACTACACCAGCTTTCCAGACGACCTCAAGGTGTTTGTCAGTCAGTTTGCGATTCATCCGATTTGGGTGGTGATTGCCATTTGCGCAATTTACGTGTTGCTGGGTACTTTCATGGAAGAGCTGTCGATGGTGCTGCTGACCGTGCCAATCTTCTTTCCGCTGGTTACCGGCTTGGGTTTTGATGGTGTGTGGTTCGGCGTGTTGATCGTGATGGTCGTCATGCTGGGCATGATCTCGCCGCCGGTCGGCATGAACCTGTTCGTCGTCAATTCGCTGCTGCCGCAGGTTGGTATGCGGGCCCTTTTCAAGGGCATTTGGCCGTTTGTTTTGGCGCAATTGGCGTGTTTGGCTTTGTTGATTGCGTTTCCGGAGTTGTCGCTTTATTTGGCTGCTAAGGTGGGGTGAGTTTGGGTGTCTTTTTGGCTCTGGCGCAATGAATACCGGCGCGAGCAGCTCATTAATTGATAGCTTGGTTGGCCCTCACGTTGAGTGCCGGGGGTAGCCCGGCTGCTACTCACTTGTCTTTTGCTTCGCCAAAAGAAAGTAAGCAAAGAAAAGGCGACCCGCAGCCTGGGCCGCTTCGCGGTTCCTTGCGGTGCTCAAATCAAGCGGGGTCACTCGCAAACTCGGCTAAAGCCTCAAACAAGCGAGCGCCCTGATCCGCTTGCTTTTGCGCTCCTCAGCCCAGCCAGGACGGGACTTGAGGAATAAATTCGGGTTGCGGGGAGCAAACAAGCGCGAAGCGCTTGTTTGCAACTTCTTGCCCGAATCTCCCCAATCCCCCACCCCTTCTGTATGCGCTGAGGAGCGGAGGATTAGCCGGATAAAAATTTTAGATGTCCGACGACAGCGAAGCTGGCTAGTTTCTAAAATTTCCGGCTAATTCGAGCACCGCAGGGTATCCGCAGCGAAGCGAAGGATCGCAGACAGTAGGGTCGCCTTTTCTTTTGCTTACTTTACTTTTGGCGAAGCAAAAGAAAAGTGAGTAGCAGCCGGGCTACCCCCGGCACTCCCAATGAAGGCAAAACGCTATAAAGAGAAGAGCTGCTCGCGCCCGTATTCATTGGGCTAGATGCTAATTTAGCACCTAAAACGAGCTAAAAAAGAGTAAGCTCTAACAACCCCCATCAAGAAACCCAGCAACCGCAGTTAACGCCAACTGCGGCTGATCCCGGTGCGGCGAATGCCCACAATCAGCCAGCCTTACTTGCCGGGCATGCGGCGCTGCCAAAGCGATTTCGTCCAGTTGAGCCATCGTGCCGTAAGCGTCATCAATGCCCTGAATCATCAGCAGCGGTGCGGTGATCTGGCGGCACTCATCACGAATGTCAAAACTGCGAAAACCAGTTGACAGCCACACATCATTCCACTGGTAAAAAGCGCCGTCCACGTCTGCATGGTGTTTGGCAAGGCTGCTTTTAAGCGCACCCAATTCATAGGCCACTTTGGCTTGTGCAATTGCGCTTAAGGCAATGGCCTCAACCATCACATGCGGCGCCATTGCAATGCAGGCAGCAGTAGGGTGCTTGCTGGCATACAGCAGGGCAATGGTGGCGCCGTCTGAATGGCCCAACAACACCGGGTTGGCAATGTTTAGCTCCGCCAGCAGCGCGGGCAACACGTCATAGGCCTCGTGGTGCATGTAGTCGGGCTGCAGTGTTCCCCGGCCAGTTGGCGCGGCGTCTGATTGCCCATAGCCAAGCCGTGAATAAACAAGACCTGCGCGGCCCGTGGCATCGCACACGGCCAGCGGCCAGTCCAGCCCGCGCTGCGTCCACGCGCTAACGCTGCCCAGGCCTTCATGCAAGAAAACAATCGGCGAAATGGCAGCGCTGCCCGTAATCCAACTAACCAGTGAACAACGACTCAACGCCAACGCTCATGAAAGCCTCGATCCCATCAATTCAACACCGCCCTGTGGACATGTGGACAAGCCGCGGGCGCGCCTTGCCCACATGCCCACAGGGCCCGACCACCACTGCTCATTGTGAATGTTGGTTTCCACACTAAACGACGAGGGGCCCTTCCGCCTCGTGAGATGGTCCTGGATACTGAGACACCGCGTCTGCCACGGTGATCCGGCGCAATCCGTCGATCAACTCGATTGCTTCGTCATCAGGTTTCCGCGCGGCCTTAAGCTCTCGGAGGGTGGTTGCAGTCTTTCCTGAACCAAGGCCCATGAACTCCAGAAGGGCGCGGCAGTGAACAATTGCAGACTCGATTGCTC
>JANOWB010000272.1:0-7404 GCA_031417695.1 Polaromonas sp. | reverse complement strand
CAAATTTTTCAGCTCGACAAAAGCTTTGGCGCTGACGGTATGGTCGTTAAAGGCGGCGTCAACAAAATCAGCGACCTCAAGGGCAAAACCATTGCCGCCAGCGCGCCGGGCACCGCGCCCTACTTCACCTTGGCCTGGATGCTGAAGAAAAACGGCATGAGCATGAAAGACGTCAAACTCGTCAGCCTGGAGCCGCAAGCTGCTGCCAACGCCATCATTGCAGGCGTGGCCGACCTGGACGCCGCCATGACGTACGAGCCCTTTTTAAGTGCAGTGCGCGCCAAGCCAGAGGCTGGCAAAATCATGGCCACCACGCTTGACTACCCGATGGTGATGGACACCGTGGGCTGCACGCCCAAGTTTTTGACCGACAACCCCAAGGCGGCCAAAGCACTGGCCGATAGCTACTTTGAAGCGTTGGAAATGATTCAAAAAGACCCAAAAAAGAGCTTTGAAATCATGGGCGCTGACGTCAAGCAAACTGGCGAAGCCTTTGAAGGCAGCCAGAAGTTTTTACGCTGGCAAGACCGCGCAGCCAACCAGAAGTTTTTTGCGGGTGAGCATGCCGCGTTTAGCAAAGAAGCCGCTGATTTGTTGCTGGAGTTGGGCATTATCAAGGCGCTGCCTGATATGACGAAGCTGGCAGACACGCGCTTTCTCAAGTGAAGCCCCTGCAGCCTGTATCCCCCACTGCCCGCATCGCGCTGGGCATCAGCTTTTTCATCCTGTTTTTTGCCGTGTGGGCGGCGGTGACATTTGGCGGGTTGGTTTCTAAAACCTTTTTGGCTGACCCCATCACCATGGTGCGATCAGGCTACGACTTGCTGGCTAACCAAGGATTCATCAAAGACATTGGCATGACGGTATGGCGCGTGTTCGGCGGCTTTTTGCTGGCTGCTGTGCTCGCCATTCCACTGGGAGTGCTGATGGGGGCGTACAAGCCGATTGAAGCTTTTTTTGAACCCTTTGTCAGCTTTGCGCGCTACCTGCCTGCATCGGCATTTATTCCGCTGCTGATTTTGTGGGCTGGCATTGGCGAGGCGCAAAAACTCTCGGTGATTTTCATCGGCTCGTTTTTTCAGCTGGTGCTGATGATGGCAGTCAGCGTCGGCAACACCCGCCGCGATTTGGTCGAGGCCGCGTACACACTGGGTGCCAGCGACAAAGGCATCGTGCTGCGCGTACTGGTACCCAGCAGCGCACCCGAGATTTTTGAAACTCTGCGCATGGTGCTGGGTTGGGCGTGGACGTATGTCATCGTGGCTGAGCTGATTGGCGCGTCCAGCGGCATTGGCCACATGATCACCGACAGCCAGACGCTGTTGGCGACCGATCAAATCATTTTCGGCATCATCGTGATCGGTGTGATTGGGTTGGTAACGGATTTGGCGTTTAAAGCCATGAACCGCAAGCTGTTCCCATGGGCCAAGCTATGAGCAAATTATGAGTATTCTTGAAGTCAAAGGCGTCTCCAAAACCTTTACAGGTACGGGTGCTGCCAAAAGCACCGTCGCCCTTCAAGCCACTGACTTAAGCGTCGAAGAAAACGACTTCATCACCATCCTTGGCCCATCAGGCTGCGGCAAAAGTACGCTTTTGAGAATGGTCGCTGGGCTAGACACACCGACCACTGGCAGCATCACGCTAGACGGCAAACCCGTCACTGCGCCGGGCGCTGACCGGGGCATGGTTTTCCAAAGCTACACACTGTTCCCCTGGCTCACGGTGCTGGAGAACGTGTGCTTCGGCCTGCGTGAAAAAGGCTTGGCACTGCCCGAACAACTGGCCATCGCCCACCCCTTCATTGCCAAAGTTGGCCTAAAGGGTTTTGAGGGCCACTTCCCCAAACAACTCTCAGGCGGTATGCAGCAGCGCACCGCGCTGGCCAGAGCGCTGGCCAACAACCCCCGCATGCTGCTGATGGACGAGCCCTTCGGCGCACTAGACCACCAAACCCGCGAGCTGATGCAAGAGCTGCTTCAAGGCATTTGGGAAGCTGAACGCAAAACGGTTTTATTCGTCACCCACGACATTGATGAAGCCATCTTCATGGGCAACCGGGTGGTCGTGATGAGCGCCCGGCCGGGCCGCATCAAGTGCGACTTGCCTGTGGCCCTGAGCCACCCGCGCCATTACTCGGTAAAAACAACGCCGGTGTTTATGGAACTCAAAGCGAAATTGACTGAAGAAATTCGGGTTGAGGTGCAGCGCGCCGCAGCGCTGGCGAGCGCAACAGGTTAAATACGCTATTTATTTTATAGCTGCTCGCGCCCGTATTTATTCGGCTACAGCCTTATTTATATCCCTTTTTAAGCCCTTTTTAGCTCTTTTTGAGCCTTTGTAGCTTAAAGCCGCCTGCTACGTCGCACCCTGCTACCGCTACCCAGTCGCCTCTACACTTGTGCCTATGACTTCTGAACGCGCAAAGGGCAAAAGCCCCAAATCTTTATCTGGCCTGGTGCCGTTTTTAAGGCCCTACAAAGGGCGGATTGCACTGGCGGGCTTTTTCCTTGTGATGGCGGCGGTGTCAACGCTGGTGTTTCCGCTGGCGCTTCGCAGCTTGATTGATGGTGGCCTTGTCAATGCAGACACCAGCGCGGCCAGCAAGGGCAACCAGCTGATGCTGCTGCGCACGCATTTTTTCGAGCTGTTTGGCGTGGCGGCGGCGCTGGGCTTGTTTTCAGCTGGGCGGTTTTACATGGTCAGCTGGCTGGGTGAGCGGGTTACCGCCGACCTGCGCAACGCGGTATACGGCCATGTGCTTAAGCAAAGCCCGCAGTTTTTTGAAACTACCCAAACCGGCGAGGTACTGAGCCGGCTGACCGGCGACACCACGCTGGTGCAAACGGTGGTGGGCTCATCACTCAGCATGGGCTTGCGTAACCTGGTGATGGGAGTGGGCGCGATTGGCATGCTGATTTACACCAACCCCTATTTGATGCTGCAAATCATGGTGGCGCTGGCCGTTATTGTGGTGCCTTCAGTCATTTTTGGCCGCCGGGTGCGCAAGCTGTCGCGTGCCAGCCAAGACCGGGTGGCTGACTCAAGCGCTATTGCGGCTGAGGTGTTAAACGCTATTCCGGTGGTGCAAAGCTACACGGCTGAGGGGCGCGAGGCCACACGCTTTAACACGGCATCGACCAACGCTTTTAATGTAGCGCTGCGGCGCACCAAGGCGCGCACGGTGCTGGTGGCTTTCATCATCATTGCCACATCGGCAGCGCTGCTGTGGGGCCTGTACCAGGGCACGCAAGCGGTGATGCGCGGCGACATCACGGCCGGGCATTTGGGCCAGACGGTGGTGTACGTGATTATTTTGGCCAGCGCTTCCGCTGTGTTGGGCGAAACCTATGGCGACCTGCTGCGCGCTGCTGGCGCCACCGAGCGCCTGATGGAGCTGCTAGACACCGCATCGCCGATCAAGTCGCCGCCAAACCCGGCGCCAGCCCCCGTTATTCAGGCGGGAAGCGCTATTGAATTTGAAGCAGTTAATTTTAACTACCCGTCGCGGCCACTGCAGGCCGCGTTGACTGACTTCAGCATGCGCGTTGCACCTGGCGAGACCGTGGCCATCGTCGGCCCCAGCGGCGCGGGCAAAAGCACGGTGTTTCAGTTGTTGCTGCGCTTTTATGACCCGCAGTCAGGCCGCATTGCGCTGGATGGCGTTGCAACGCGCGACATGTCGCTGACCGACCTGAGGCAGCGCGTGGGCATCGTGCCGCAAGATGCGGTGATTTTTTCAACCAGCGCACTTGAGAACATTCGCTACGGCAAGCCCGGTGCGACTGACGAAGAAACCAAGCTAGCGGCCAAAGCCGCGTTTGCCGATGAGTTCATCAAGCTGCTGCCCGAAGGCTACGACACCTTTTTGGGCGAGCGCGGCGTGCGCCTGTCGGGCGGGCAGCGCCAGCGCATTGCGATTGCACGCGCCATGCTGAAAAACTCGCCCCTGCTGCTACTGGACGAAGCCACCAGCGCACTAGATGCGGAGAGCGAGCGCATGGTGCAAGCCGCGCTTGAATCAGCCATGAAGGGCCGCACCACGCTGGTGGTGGCGCACCGCTTGGCCACCGTGCAGCAAGCAGACCGCATTTTGGTGCTTGACCACGGCAAGCTGGTCGAGCAAGGCACGCACCACGAGCTGGTGGCCAAGGGCGGCGTGTATGCGCGTTTGGCGGCTTTGCAGTTCACGAGTTAACTTTTTCCGATTCGATAATTTAGTCCTTACTTTTTTACAGCGGTATACTTAAAACTCTTTTTAGGAGTTTTATTATGCTTGCTACCGTCACAGACAAAGGCCAGGTCACCCTACCCAAGGCGATTCGCGACCTGCTGAACATTCGCCCAGGCTCGCGTATTGATTTTCAAGTTGCTGCCGACAAAACGCTTACAGCGAGGGTTCAAACAAGAGGCTCTGAGGGCTTGTTTGGTTTGTTGCATCGGCCAGGCCACCCAACCCGGACCATCGAAGAGATGGACGATGCCATCGCTGCCGAGGTCTCCGAGCGCAGTGCGCCCAAGAGATAAACCGTGATTGCGATTGACACCAACGTTTTGGTGCGGCTGTTCGTCAACGACGACACTGACCAAACCAACAAAGTCCGCGCCCTGTTCGACTCCTATGCCGATGAAGACCAATCCCTTTGGGTGACCGACATCGTGCTGATTGAACTGGTGTGGGTTTTAAAACGCAGTTACGACTGCTCTGTCAGCGAGATTTGCAGTGCTTTGCGTGCGCTGGCAAATAGTGCCAGTGTTTGTATCAAGTCCAACGACTTCATGTTTCAAGCCGTGGCGCTGTACGAACAAGGCCCAGCAGGTTTTGCAGACTGCTTGCTGGCTGTGAAAGCAGGCCACGCAGGCTGCGTTGCCCTGCGCACTTTTGATAAAAAGATGAAAACTCTACCGGGCGTAAAACTGCTCTGACGGTTAACAATCTATAACTATGCATTTTTTGCATACCTAAACATCAAGCTGGCCTTAGACATTTAACCTCCGAGCTCCTACAGTGGGGACTCCTTTGCAAGACGTTTCCAAATCGGAGTCAACATGTCCCACGCCCCCAGCGCGCACGCGCCGTCACCAGCCGCAGACCACGGCGCACACCCCCTGCCCTCGTACCTGGACGCAAGCAATTTAGGGCCTTGGGGCAACTACCTGCAGCAAGTTGACCGCGTTATTCCGCACCTGGGCAGCCTGGCGCGCTGGGCGGAAACGCTAAAGCGCCCCAAGCGCGTGTTGATTGTGGATGTGCCGATTCACATGGACGACGGCACAGTGGCGCACTTTGAAGGCTACCGCGTGCAGCACAATGTGTCGCGCGGCCCGGGCAAGGGCGGCGTGCGTTTTCACCAAGATGTGACGTTGTCTGAAGTAATGGCGTTGTCGGCCTGGATGTCGGTGAAAAACGCAGCGGTGAATGTGCCGTACGGCGGCGCCAAAGGCGGTATTCGCGTCGACCCTAAAAAGCTGTCGCGCGGCGAGCTTGAGCGCATGACGCGCCGCTACACGAGCGAGATCGGCATCATCATTGGCCCCAACAAAGACATTCCGGCACCGGATGTCAACACCAACGAGCAAATCATGGCATGGATGATGGACACGTATTCCATGAACACTGGCTCCACGGCCACTGGCGTAGTGACGGGCAAGCCGGTGGACTTGGGCGGCTCACTCGGCCGGCGTGAAGCCACCGGGCGCGGCGTGTTCACGGTGGGTTGTGAGGCCGCGCACCACATTGGGCTAGAGATCAAAGGTGCACGCATTGCCGTGCAAGGCTTTGGCAATGTGGGCGGCGTGGCGGGCAAGTTGTTTGCCGAGGCGGGCGCACGCATTGTGGCGGTGCAAGACCACAGCGGCACTATTTACAAGGAAGCGGGTTTGAACGTTCCTGCCCTGCTGCAGCACGTGCTGGACACCGGCGGCGTGGGCGGCTATGCAGGCGCTGAGGTACTGGTCAACGACAGCTTTTGGGATGTCGACTGCGACATATTGATACCCGCAGCGCTTGAGCAGCAAATCACCGCCGCCAACGCAGGCCGCATCAATGCGCGCATGGTGATTGAAGGCGCGAATGGCCCCACCACCCCTGCGGCCGACGACATTTTGCAGTCGCGCAATATTTTGGTGTTGCCCGACGTGATTGCCAACGCAGGCGGCGTGACGGTGAGTTATTTTGAATGGGTGCAAGACTTTTCAAGCTTCTTCTGGGATGAAGAAGAGATCAATGCGCGGCTGGTCAAAATCATGAAGCACGCTTTTGCAGCAGTCTGGGACGTGGCGCAAGACCAAAAGGTCAGCTTGAGAACCGCCACCTTTATCGTGGCTTGCAAGCGGATTTTGCACACGCGTGAGTTGCGTGGTTTGTACCCTTGATGCAACACCAGAGCCACTAGTTTTAGCGGCATCACTTTTCAAGCAGGGGCCGCGGGACTGGCTTTGCCAGGCCGCAGGCGCAGCGGCCCCCTCGGGGGGCAGGAGGCTACGCAAAGGAGCGACCGTGGGGGCTAGTAGTTACTGGAGAGTTTCTTTCAACGCAGCGGGCATCGGTAACGCCATCACATCGATGCCTTCTTCTATCAGCTCAACAGCTTCGCGCTGCGTAGTCTGGCCGCGTATGCTGCGCGGCTCAACATCGCCATAGTGCATGGCCCTGGCCTGGTTGGCAAATTTGTCACCCACATCTTCGGTGTTGGCCAGCACATGGCGTACCGCCTTGAGAAAAGCGGCTTGCTGCGCTGTGCTGGGGCGGGCGGAGTCGGGCGCCCCTTCAACTACTGCCAGACCTGTCTCGGTCTGCTTGTCAGCCGAGCCAGCCGAACTGGAAGCTGGAGAGTCGCTGGGCGGCTTGGCCTTTTCAGTCGGCTCGCGATGCCCACCAAAGTTCAATCGCGGCGCGCTGGGCATTTTGACTACTACTTTATCAGCGCACATTGGGCATTCAACCATGCCGCGCAGTAATTGCGACTGAAAGTCGTCCTCCGAACCGAACCAGCCTTCAAATGAATGCCGCTGGCCGCACTGAAGATTTAACACTTTCATGGCGCAACATTCACGGCACGAACAGGGCCACGGCGCGCCCTAGCTGCCCAACGACTTGACAATGCTGCTGATGGACTGGGCGCAGAGTGTCATTAAACCGCCGGGCAAGATACCCAGAAGCAAAATAAGCGCACCATTGATGCTGAGCACCACCCGCGCATCGGCAGGCGCGATGATGGGGTGCACGGGGGTTTGCGGCGGATCAAAGTACATGACCTTGATGACCCGAAGGTAGTAAAACGCACCGACCAACGACATCAAGACAGCAAAAATAGCCAGCAGCAAGTAGCTGGTTTGCTGCGACGAAATTAAAGCCTGCAGCACCGATAACTTGGCGTAAAACCCCACCAGCGGCGGCAAACC
>JANOWB010000271.1:0-4465 GCA_031417695.1 Polaromonas sp. | reverse complement strand
ACTTAGTAGCCCTTGCGCTTTCCGAGACATTGAAGCGCTTGATTGGCAGTCTCCTGGAGCGACTGCTAAAATCAAACCCTAGAAAAGGAGTTCTGCCTTGTCATATGCTCTTTCCCCCCGTAATTTAACGGCCACCGCTTTAGCGGTGCCGGTTGCTGTGCCCACTGGTGTCGGCGCTGTGAACCCGTGGGCGCTGGTTCCGCCCCTCGGCAACCTCGACGCCTACATTTCTGCGGTTAACCGCCTGCCCATGCTGACGCTGGAGCAGGAGCAGGAATTTGCCCGCGATCTGAGGGCCAATAACAACCTTGATGCGGCTGGAAAGCTGGTGCTGTCGCATCTGCGCCTGGTGGTGTCGATTTCGCGCAAATACCTGGGTTACGGCCTGCCCCACGGCGACCTGATTCAGGAAGGCAACATCGGCCTGATGAAGGCGGTGAAGCGGTTCGATCCGGACCAGGGCGTGCGGCTGGTGAGCTACGCCATGCACTGGATCAAGGCCGAGATGCATGAATACATCCTGAAAAACTGGCGCATGGTGAAGGTGGCCACGACAAAAGCGCAGCGCAAGCTGTTTTTTAACTTGCGCTCGATGAAGCAAGGCTTCAAAGACGACGCCAACGTCGCCACGCACCGCGATACGCTGACCAAAGACCAGATTGCGTCGATGGCCAAAACGCTGAACGTAAAGCCCGAGGAAGTCGTTGAGATGGAGCAGCGCATGTCGGGCGGCGACGTGCTGCTTGACCCGAGCCCCAGCGACGACGGCGAAGAAGCCTTTGGCCCGATCGCGTTTTTGGTAGATGCCAGCCAGGAGCCGACGGCCATGATGGAAGCCACCGCGCGGGACAACTTGGCCACCGACGGCATAGCAACAGCGCTACAGGGGCTGGACGACCGCTCACGCCGCATCGTTGAAGAGCGGTGGTTAAAAGTAAATGACGACGGCTCAGGCGGGCTGACGCTGCATGACTTGGCAGCGATTTACGGCGTAAGCGCCGAGCGCATTCGCCAGATTGAAGTGGCGGCAATGAAAAAAATGCGCAAGACGCTGGCTGAATTTGCTTAACCTAGCCAAGTGAAAACAAAAAAAAGCCAGTCGCTTGCCAGCAGACTGGTTTTTTTTCGCCCTGACTTTTTCGCATCAAGTCAGTGATGCTGAATTCGATTAGCCAACCTTGAGCAATTGTTTAATGTCGCCGACCAGCCCATCAATACCGCTGCCGTAACGGTTGTACAGCCGCAAGTTGCCCCGTGTGTCAAACACGTAGCTGCCAGCCGAGTGGTCCATGCTGTAGCTGGTTGCGCTGCGCCCTTCAACTTTTTTGTAATACACCTTGAAGTCTTTTGCCACGCCAGGTAATTGGTCTAACGTGGGGCGCAGCGCCACAAACGTGGGGTCAAAGTTCAGCATGTAGGCCTTGAGCACCTCTAGCGTGTCACGCTCGGGGTCGACGCTGATAAAAATGCCTTGCAGCTTGGCCCCATCAGCGCCGAGTTTTTTCTTGATGTCTGCCAGCTCGGCCATTGACGTGGGGCACACATCCGGGCACTGGGTAAAGCCGAAAAATACCACCACAATTTTTCCGGTAAAGTCCTTCAAAGTGCGCAACTGACCGTTTTGGTCAGTTAGTGAAAAGCCCTTGGCGTAATCAGCGCCAGTCAGGTCAATGCTCTTGAATTGCAGCTTTTCTTCTGGAGAACAGGCACTGATTGAGGCCACAGCCAACGAATAACCGGCGCAAGCAGCTATTGATTGAATAGCAAACTGACGTCGCGATAAAAATGCGTTGGAATGCATGGCAACCTATATGAGGTAATGATCAATCAGCAGCGCGGCGAAAAGCGCGGTCAAATGAATCAGTGAAAAGCGAAATGTTTTGCGGGCAAGTGCATCTGAATAGTTACGCCACAACCGAAAGGCGTACCAACTGAAACCCGCACTTAAAACCACAGCCGCCACCAAATAAAGCCAGCCACTCATTTGAAAAACAAAGGGCATCAGGCAAGCCGGGAACAGCACCAGCGTGTACAAAAACACCTGCAAACGGGTGAACTCGTTGCCATGCGTGACCGGCAGCATGGGCAAGCCTGCCTTGCGATAGTCTTCAACCCGGTACAGCGCTAGCGCCCAAAAATGCGGCGGCGTCCATAAGAAAATAATCAGAAAAAGAATCAGTGCCTCGGGCCCCACGTTGCCAGTCATGGCGGCCCAGCCCAGCACCGGCGGCATGGCACCCGACGCCCCGCCGATCACAATGTTTTGCGGGGTCAAAGGCTTAAGAATGACTGTGTAAATCACCGCGTAACCCACAAAGGTGGCAAAAGTCAGCCACATGGTTAAAGGGTTGACCCACACGTACAAAATACCAGAGCCCACCGCGCAAAGCGCGGCAGAAAAAGCCAGCGTGACGCCGCTGCTGATTTGCCCTTGCGCTGTGGCGCGCATGGCGGTGCGCTTCATGCGCGAATCAATGCCCTGCTCTACCAGGCAGTTAAAGGCAGCCGCCGCGCCGGCCACCAGCCAAATACCCATGCAGGCAATCAGCCCCAATTTCAAATCTGCCAAGCTTGGTAGGCCCGGCACAGCCAGCACCATGCCAATCAACGCGCAAAACACAATCAACTGCACCACGCGCGGCTTGGTGAGCGTGTAAAACTGCCTGAACTTGGACGGGACATAGCCCGCTGGGGCAGCTGTGGTGGGTGCGGTACTCATACAGCGAGTATTTTCCCACGCTGGCCGGATGCGTTGCTGACGGTTGCGGCTCTGAAACTGATCGCCAGCGCGCCGGTGAGCGCCACCACCAGCGCGGCGGCACCCGCCGTGTGCAGCACGGCAGCGGCGAGTGGCCAGCCTAACCAGACGTTACCCAAGCCGGTCAGCATTTGGAAGATAGCCAAGCCCGCCAGCCACTTTGCGGACAGGCGAAGCGCATCAATTTTGTATAGCTTGAGCGCCACCAACAGCAGCGCAGCAAACACGATGTAAGCACTCAAGCGATGAACATAATGAATCGCGGTCAGCGCTTGAAAACTCAGGTTGTCACCGTTCAGCCCCGCCCCCAGCTCGCGCCACACCGTAAAGCCTTCACGAAAATTCATGGCGGGCCACATCGAGTTTTGGCAGGCCGGAAAATCTGTACAGGCCATCACCGCGTAGTTAGTGCTGACCCAGCCACCCAGCGCGATCTGCAACCACAGCAATGCAAACGTTGCCCGCAGCCAAGCGCGTGTGCCGTTGGGTAAAAAGATAGTGGGCGGCGCGGCGGCTGATTGCGCGTAACGAACGCTTTGAACCTTTAACAGCGCAAGCAAAGCCATGCCGCCCAACAAATGCAAAGTAACGATCGCAGGAAACAATTTCATGGTCACAGTCAGTGCGCCGAAAGCGCCTTGCAGGCACACCCAAACCAGTGTGAAGGTGGGCCACCAAGGCGAGATTTGCGCTCGCCGCCGCTCAAGCCAGCTGGTCACGGCCAGCGTCAAAATCAGCACGCCTACACCAGTGGCCAAGTAGCGGTGAATCATTTCAATCCAGGCTTTGGGGTGCGTGACGGGCCCGGTTGGCATGGCGCTTTGTGCAGAATCAATTTGCAACTGCGCACCCACCGGGCTGGCGTGGCCGTAGCAGCCCGGCCAGTCGGGGCAACCGAGCCCTGAATCAGTTAAGCGCGTAAATGCGCCAAAAATGACTAAATCAAAGGTTAAAAACAAGGTGACCCAAGTCAGCATGCGCAAGCGCTGAGTGACCGGGGAGCGCCTGCTTTTTAGCCACACCCAGGCCAGTGGGCCGCCCGCCACCAGCACGCCCATGATCATCAGGCGCAGCACGGGGCTCAGGTCGTAAAGTGCGGTCTCAGCCATCACGTTCAGCGGCCCTCTGTGTCCCAGCTACCTGATGCGCGCAGCAGGCGATCTAAGTCTCGCTTGGCCTTGGCCGCCCCTGCGGCGTCCATGTTGGCTGGAAACCGCATCATCAAATTGCCCAACGGATCGACAACAAAAAGATGATCTTCAAGCCGCTGCCCAGGGGCGGGCGGCAACCACTGCGCAAGTTGGTCTGCAGGCACGCGAAGCGGCGTGAAATCAACCAGTGCGGGCCGCAGGCGCTCATCAACTGGCCCACCATCAGTAATTAGCCAAACGCGATCTAAACGGCCTTTTTCTTTGCCCAGTGCTTCTTTCAGCTGGCGCTGAAAATACAGCCGCTGCTGGCAAGCCGCGTCACAACCGGCATTGGCCACCGAGATCAGCAACCACTGCTTTTTCAGCGCAGTCAAATCGCCTGGTTTGCCTTGCAGGTCAACCGTCGCCATGGCAGGCAACGAGCGTTGCGGCGTGATCAGCTCACCAAAGTTGCGTCGCCCCTCAGGCCGAATAACGTAATAAGTCAGGTAGGACGCGATTACGGGTGAGGCACACACCAGCAGCACGGCAATCATCTTCCATCGGCCGCTGGTGG
>JANOWB010000270.1:0-2371 GCA_031417695.1 Polaromonas sp. | reverse complement strand
GCCTTTCCGTGCACGAAGTCAATGATGCAGTCAAAGCGGCCGATGTCGTGATGATCTTGCTGCCCGATGAAGACATCGCTGGCGTGTACAAAAACAACGTCGAGCCGCACGCCAAGCAGGGCGCTTCGCTCGTGTTTGCCCACGGCTTTAACGTGCATTACAACCAGGTCGTGCCGCGTGCTGATCTGGACGTGTGGATGGTCGCGCCCAAGGCGCCTGGCCACACCGTGCGCAACACCTACACCCAAGGTGGCGGCGTGCCGCACCTGGTGGCGATTCATCAAGACAAATCAGGCAAAGCTCGTGACCTCGCGCTGAGCTACGCCATGGCCAACGGTGGCGGCAAGGCCGGCATCATTGAGACCAACTTCAAAGAAGAAACCGAAACAGATTTGTTCGGCGAGCAAGCCGTTCTGTGCGGCGGCGCGGTTGAACTCATCAAAATGGGTTACGAGACGCTGGTTGAAGCTGGTTACGCGCCAGAAATGGCTTACTTTGAATGCCTGCACGAACTGAAATTGATCGTTGACCTGATTTATGAAGGCGGCATTGCCAACATGAATTACTCGATCAGCAACAACGCTGAGTACGGCGAGTACGTGACCGGCCCAGAGATCATCAACGAGCAGTCACGCGTAGCCATGCGCAACGCCCTCAAGCGCATTCAAAGCGGTGAGTACGCCAAGATGTTCATCAGCGAAGGCCGCACCAACTACCCAAGCATGACGGCACGCCGCCGCCTGACGGCTGAGCATTCGATTGAAAAAGTTGGCAGCCAATTGCGCGCCATGATGCCGTGGATCGCTAAAAACAAGCTGGTTGACCAAACCCGCAACTAAGTACATCGATATTCAGGTTTTGTCCTGCAAAAAGCCGCGCAACTGCCTTGCGCGGCTTTTTGTTTTTTAAGCGCAAGCTCGACTCGCCGTGGGTTTGTTATTCTGGGTGTCAGATTGAAGGAGAATTTTTATGCACGATGGTGAGCAAGTCTCAATATCGCCAACTGATACCCACCCTGACGTGGTGGTGCGCAAGCGCCGCAAGGGCATTTATATTTTGCCCAACCTCTTCACGCTGGGCGGTTTGTTCGGCGGTTTTTACGCCATCGTGATGGCGATGGACGGCCGCTTCGACCAAGCGGCCATCGGTGTCTTCAGCGCCATGATTCTCGACAGCCTGGACGGCCGCATTGCCCGCATGACCAATACGCAAAGCGCGTTTGGCGAGCAGATGGATTCTTTGTCTGACATGGTGTCTTTTGGCGCCGCACCAGCGTTGATTGCTTATGTGTGGGGCTTGAGCACACTGGGCCGCTGGGGTTGGGTGGCTGCCTTTGTGTACTGCGCATGTGCGGCGCTGCGGCTGGCGCGATTTAACGTGAACACCGCTGTCGTTGACAAGCGGTTTTTTCAAGGCTTGCCGTCGCCCGCAGCCGCTGCCTTGGTCGCGGGTTTTATCTGGCTGCTCAACGACGGTGACTTTAGCGGTACCGACATGCTGGACGCTGGCTTGTTTAACATCAGCCTGCCTTGGTTGATGTTTGCATTAACACTGTACTCAGGCCTCACCATGGTGACCAACGTACCGTTTTACAGCTTCAAGGACATTCAAATGAAAAAGAGTGTGCCGTTTGCGGTGATTGTCTTGATAGCACTTGGCATTGGCGTGGTCGGGCTTCACCCACCGATTGTGGTGTTTGCATTTTTTATCGCTTACGGCTTGTCGGGCTATGCGGTTTACGCGTGGCGCAAAGCCAAAGGCGAGCAGACCAGCGTTATTGCCACCTCGCTTGATGAGCCCGAAGAGCGCGGGCTGCACAAATAGTCTGTGCTATATTCCAGCCCATGAACCGAATTTGCCTAGCACTGCTTCTAATTTTGCCCAACGGGCCGAGTCAGTAGCGCGCGAGCACATCTGATTAAACGGCCCGTTGCTACCAGCAGCGGGCCGTTTTTGTTTGTGCTGTGGGTTTTTACTTTAAGTGGTATTTTTTAAGAAAAATAGTGTTCTAGCCCAATAAATACGGGCGCAAGCAGCTATCAAATCAGGACTGACTAAGGAGCTATGACATGACCGACAAACTCATCATTTTTGACACCACCTTGCGTGACGGCGAGCAATCGCCCGGCGCCTCGATGACGCGCGACGAAAAGCTGCGCATCGCGCGCCAGCTTGAACGCCTGAAAGTTGACGTGATTGAAGCTGGTTTTGCCGCCAGCTCAAACGGCGATTTTGAATGCGTAAAGGCGATTGCTGAAGTTATTAAAGATTCAACGGTGTGTTCATTGGCACGCGCCAACGACCGCGACATTGCGCGCGCTGACGAGGCGCTCAAGCCCGCCAAGTCTGGCCGCCTGCATTTGTTTTTGGC
>JANOWB010000269.1:0-6518 GCA_031417695.1 Polaromonas sp. | reverse complement strand
CTGGCCGCCGGGGTAGGGCAGCGCGTCGATGACGTGGCATTTGATCTCTAGCAGGCCAAGCTGAAAGACCTGAAACAAGCCGACGGGGCCCGCGCCAATTACAAGAGCATCAGTTTCGATATTGTTATCGCTTGCCATCAGCGAACATGCTTACGAAAGTTGGTGCCTTTACAAGCGGACATCGCGGAACTGGCTTTGCCAGGCCGCAGGTGTCGCCCCCTGCAAGGGGGGTTGGTGCGACACGCAGTGTGCATCCGGAGGGGGTGTGCCACTTAGCGAATTAATTCGCTAAGTTTTCCCGTTTTGTCTTTCCACTCATCCGCATCGGCAGGCGGCTGCTTGCGCTTGGTGATGCTTTTCCAGCCTGCTGCGCGGCTGAGTTCGGTGTTGATTTTGATGAAATTCATCTGGTCAGCTGGCGTGTCTTCTTCGGCGTAAATGGCGTTGACCGGGCATTCTGGAATGCAAACGGCGCAGTCAATGCACTCGTCTGGGTCAATCACCAGCATGTTCGGGCCTTCGCGAAAGCAATCTACCGGGCAAACGTCCACACAGTCGGTGTACTTACAGCGGATGCAGGATTCAGTGACGATGTGGGTCATGTGGGTTACGCAGAAGCTAAAAAATGATTCCTTATTTTAAGGGGTTTAGAGGACCAGAGCCGCGCCTGAGGTTTTGTGGCTGGCGGTGTCGACCAAAATCAGCGCGCCCAGGCTGCGCGACTGCTTGTACGGCACGGCGGCAATGGGCTCTAACAGCGCCAGCTCGACCACGCCAATGGCATTCGCATCAAGCTGACCCGCATCATGGCTTTCCAGCGTGTTGATATTGATGTGGCTGACGATGCGCTTGACCTTGGCCTTTACCCAGCGGTGCCCGTGTAGCGCCCAGTACAGGCGGCCAGCAACCAGTGGCTCGTCGTCCATCCAGGCAACAGTGGCTGTGATGCTCGTCGTGCCAGGGTTGGGGTTAGCGTCGCTGGTTGCCAGCAGCCAATCGCCGCGTGAAACGTCCAGTTCACGGTCCAAAATGATGCCTGCGCTGTGGTTGGCGGCTACGGTTTTAGGTTGACGGGTATGGCTCAATACCTGCGCGATTTTGGCGGTTTTGCCGCTGGGCATGACGGTGACTTCAACGCCCGGTTGCGCCGTGCCGCTGGCGATGCGGCCCCAAAAGATTCTTCGACCCTGGGAGGTGTCGTTGTTGTTGGTTTCAGGTTTCTCGACCCATTGCACAGGTAAGGCGAATGGTTGATGCGTATCTGCTGGTGCACTGCTTAACTGCTCTAATATTTGTAGCAGGCTGCGCCCGTTGTAATTGCACCAGCCTGGGTTTTTATCCACCACATTAAAGCCAATTAGCGCTGAAATGGGAACAATCGCGGCGATGGAAATACCCGCATCATTTGCAAACTGCGTAAGCGCGGCGCTGATGTTGGCAAACGCCAACGCGGGGTTGGCTACTGCGTCAAGCTTGTTGATAGTAAAAACAATCGAAGGCACGCGCAGCAAGTTGACTAACAGCGAATGGCGGCGGGTTTGTGGCAGCAACTCGGGCAACGCGGCTTGCCAGTTGAGCTTGGTCGCGTCAACCAGCACCACGGCTGCGTCAGAACTTGACGCAGCTGTGACCATGTTGCGGGTGTACTGCTCATGCCCCGGTGCGTCGGCAATGATGAATTTGCGAGCAGCCGTGTTGAAGTAACGGTAAGCCACATCAATCGTGATGCCTTGCTCGCGCTCGGCCTGCAGCCCGTCAGTCAGCAGCGCGAGGTCTGTTTGCCCGCCACGCTGCACGCCAGCCAGCTGGTCTTGCAACACTGTTTTGCTGTCTACCAGCAAGCGGCCAATGAGTGTGCTTTTGCCGTCGTCTACGCTGCCGCAGGTGACGAAGCGCAGGGCTGCGCGGGTGTCTTGCTCGTCTGTGATGTTTGGGGGCTGGGAAACGGTGGTTGCGGTGTTCATGTAGTTCTAAAAAATGGAAGTGCCTTTACAAGCGGGGGCCGCGGATCTGGCTTTGCCAGGCCGCAGGCGCCGCCCCCGGGGGGAAGCGGACAACGGAGTATTTGGCCCGCCCGGGGGGAGTCAAAAGTAGCCCTCTTTTTTACGTTTTTCCATCGACGCATCAGACGTTTTGTCGTCCATGCGCGTTGCACCACGTTCGCTCACGTCTGCAGCCAGTGTTTCCAGCACGACATCGGCAGCGGTACGGGCAGGGCTGCTGACCGGGCAGGTGCAGGTGATGTCGCCCACAGTGCGAAAACGCACGGTTTGCTCCGTTGCCACTTCACCCTCTTTTAACGGGGTGAGTTCAGTCACTGGCACCAGCAACCCTTTGCGTTCAACCACGCTCCTTTGGTGCGCGTAGTACAGCGACGGCAGTTCGATGTTTTCACGGTCAATGTATTGCCACACATCGAGTTCGGTCCAGTTGCTGATGGGGAACACACGAAAGTGCTCGCCAGGCTGAATGCGGGTGTTGAACAGCGTCCACAGCTCAGGCCGCTGGGCTTTGGGTTGCCATTGGCCAAAAGCATCGCGGTGCGAAAAAATCCGTTCTTTGGCACGCGCTTTTTCTTCATCGCGGCGGGCGCCGCCAATCAGCGCGTCAAATCTGAATTCATCAATCGCCTCAAGCAGCGTGACGGACTGATGCACATTGCGCGACTCGCCCGGGTGGGCTAGGCGCACCGTGCCGCGCGCCATCGAATCTTCAACACTGCGGACGACTAAATTCGCACCTAATTGCTTGGCGCGGTAATCGCGGAAGTCGGTCACTTCTTTGAAGTTATGGCCGGTGTCAATCATCAGCAGCGGGTAGGGAATGTTGCCCGCGCCGAATGCTTTCTCCGCGCACTTGAGCAGCACCAGCGAGTCTTTGCCGCCTGAAAATAGCAGGGTGGGCCGCTCAAAACTTGCGGCAACTTCACGCAGGATGAATATCGCCTCTTCTTCAAGCGCATCGAGGTGAGCGTTGCTTAGCTGAGGGCGCTCAAAAGTGTGATCGGTACGGGCGTTCATGCGGAGATTTCTGTTATTTTGATTTTGGAAAGTGATTCAAACGCGGCAGGCTCTTGGGCTGCGCCACCCGCATCAACGTGCAGGCCGCATTCCTTGGCGCTGGCTTGCTCCCACCACCAGCGGCCCGAGCGGGGGTCTTCACCCAGCGTCACGGCGCGGGTGCACGGCGCGCAGCCGATGCTCGGAAAAAACGCATCGTGCAGCGGGTTGTACGGAATGTTGTTGATCGAAATAAAGTGCCACACATCGCCATTCGTCCAGTCGGCCAGTGGGTTGACTTTGGCTCGCCCGCCGGTTTGTTCAATGTCGGGTACGTCGGCACGGGCGGTCGATTGTTCGCGACGCAGCCCGGTAATCCACGCCTGCTTGCCGTCTAAAGCGCGTGCCAGTGGCTCCATTTTTCTGAAATCGCAGCAGGCCTTGCGCAATTTAAGGCTTTTGTACATGGCGCCTTCGCCGTGGGTGGCAATGAAGTTTTCAGCCGTGGCGGCGTCGGGTTGGTACACATCGACTTTGAGGTTGTAGCGCGCCTCCAGCCTGCCGATTAAGTCCAGCGTTTCGGCGTGCAGCATGCCCGTGTCGAGCACGAAGATGCTGGCGGGTATGGCTGTTTCAGCAATCAAATGCGTGACGACCATGTCTTCGACTCCGAGGCTGGAGGCTTGTGTGATGGGGTCGAACTGCGCGGCGGCAGATATGAGCAGCGCCTTGCTGGCTTCGAGCTTTTGCGCGAAGTCGGCAGAGGGTTTGGCGTAAAGGGAAATAGCGCTCATGCTCTCGCTCCCTCCCCGGCTGGGGGAAGGCAGGGATGGGGGCTCTTGGCGGCGATTGGGTTTGCCCCCATCCCAACCTTCCCCCGAAAGGGGAAGGAGTAAGAAGCGTTGACCGCATCGCCCTGATACGCACCCACATCAAACCCCGGGTACTCGGCCAATACGCGTTGAGCGACTTCTAAAGGCTGGTCGTCACGCAACACCGCAGCCGTAAACCCGCTGCGCTGCATTTGCGCCAGCTGGTCAATCAGCACGTCGCCGGTGGCCACAATTTCGCCTTTGAAACCCAGACGGCGGCTGAGCAAAAAGGCTTGACTAAAAGCACGGCCGTCGCTGAACTTGGGAAAGTCGAGCTCAATGCTTTCAACGCCCGCCAATAAAAGGTCACGCGGGTCTTCAGAGTTGCCGATTTTAATGCTCTTTCCAGCATCATTTTGGCCTGTAGCCGGATGAATACGGGCGCAAGCAGCTATTAATTTCATAGTACTTATCGTCATGATTAAACAACCTCTGCAATTTGCACTGCATGGCGCGCAGCGTTGGCCGCCTGCTTAAACGGCTCAGCCCCCAAGCGGCGCAGCGCGGCAATAAAAGTCTCTGACTGGTTGGCTAAACGCTGCTCGCGGTACACGCTAAGCACCGCTTCAATCACGTCAGGCACCTCTGCGGCTGAGAACGACGGGCCAACGGCTTTGCCAGCGATTGGCGGGCCAGACAGCGTGGAGCCGTCAGAGCCGCCCAGCGTGAGCTGGTACCACTCTTTGCCGTCTTTATCAACACCCAAAATGCCAATGTGCCCACTGTGGTGGTGGCCGCAGGAGTTGATACAGCCGCTGATGTGCAGGTCAATTTCGCCCAAGTCGTGCAGCTCGTCCATGTCTTCATAGCGGCGCGTAATCGCCTCGGCCAGCGGCAAACTGCGTGCATTGGCCAGGCTGCAAAAGTCGCCGCCGGGGCAGGCGATCATGTCGGTCAGCAGGCGAATGTTGGTGCGCGCAAAACCGGCCTTGCGGGCTGCGCGCCACAGCTCTGGTAGCTGGTCGCAGCGCACCCATGGCAGCACTAAATTTTGGTCGTGCGTCACGCGTGCCTCGCCTGCGCTGAACTGGTCAGCCAGATCCGCGGCCATATCAAACTGGTCAGCCGTGGCGTCGCCGGGCGCTTGGCCCAGGCGTTTGAACGACAGGGTGACGATGCGCAAATCAGCATTTTTATGGGGCGCTACGTTTTGCTTGAGCCAGCGTGAAAACTCCAAGTCGTCTTCAGCTGCGGCACGCAAAATGTTAGCGATTTTCGCTTCAGCATCTGTGCGGTTGCAGCTTAAATCTGGCGCGACGAATGAGCTTGAGACGCGGTCAAGCTCGGCCTGCGTAATGGTGTGCGGCGCGCCGTCAACCTCCACAATCGCTTTGTACTCGGCTTCAACTTCATCAATAAATCGCTGCCCTTCGGCTTTGACCAAAATCTTGATGCGCGCTTTGTACATGTTGTCGCGGCGGCCAAAGCGGTTGTAGGCGCGCACGATGGCTTCAATGTAATTAAGAATTTGGTCCCACGGCAAAAACTCAGTCAACACGCTGGCAATGACGGGCGTGCGACCCATGCCGCCGCCGACCAGCACTTTAAAACCCAACTCGCCGATGTCGTTTTTAACCATGTGCAGGCCCACGTCGTGCCAGGCCGTGGCAGCGCGGTCTTCAAGTGCACCCGTAATCGCAATTTTGAATTTGCGCGGCAAAAATGCGAACTCGGGGTGCAGGGTGCTCCACTGGCGCATGATTTCTGCAAACGGGCGCGGGTCGGCCAGCTCGTCAGCCGCAATGCCAGCGCGCTCGTCGCTGGTGATGTTGCGTATGCAGTTGCCGCTGGTTTGAATGCCGTGCATGTTGACACTGGCCAACAGGTCCATCACGTCGGCTGATTTGTCTAGCGGAATCCAGTTGTACTGCACGTTTTGGCGCGTGGTGAAGTGGCCGTAGCCTTTGGTCAGATTGGTTTTGACGGATTTGCCTGAAGGCAGGGGAATGTCGCCGAGCTTGTCTTGCGCGGTTTGTGCATCGTTAAACAACGCCGCGTTGGGCTGGTCATAGTCACGTGCAATTTTGGCCAGCACGCGGAGCTGTGCCGAGTTCAATTCGCCGTATGGCACCGCTACCCGCAGCATCGGCGCATAGCGCTGCACGTACCAGCCGTTTTGCAGCCGAAGCGGTTTGAACTCTTCTTCACCCAGCGTGCCAGCTTGCCAGCGGGTAAGCTGGTCGCGGTATTGGTTGGCCCGCGCCTGCACAAATTTTTTATCGAATTCTGTGTATTGATACATAACTGGGCGTGATGGGTTAAATCGCAATTAGTTTGATACCGGCATAGGCCAGCAGCATTGAAAGCAACGAACGAATGATGCGGTCTGGGGTTTTGTGCATCAGGTAGGTGCCCAGGTAAATGCCGGGCAGCGATCCCGCCAGCAGCTTGGCCAGCAGCAGCCAGTCGACCGAGCCAAGCGCGGCATGCCCAAAACCCGCCACCAGCGTCAGCGGCACAGCATGGGCAATATCAGCCGCCACAATGCGCTGCAAAGGCAGGGCGGGGTACAGCAGCATCAGCACAATCACGCCAATAGCCCCGGCACCGACCGATGTGAGCGTAACCAGCACGCCAATCAGCGCGCCAAACAGCACTGGCAGCGCCCAGTGGCGGGCACGGGTGGCTTTGGCCAGTTGGTCTGGCG
>JANOWB010000268.1:0-5680 GCA_031417695.1 Polaromonas sp. | reverse complement strand
CCGTTTGGGCTGCAGTGGGCTGGCCTGCAAGGGCTTGACACTACCCCGCCCGGCCCGCGCGCGGTTGACTGGCCCGGCTTGGGGCTGTTGGCTGCGCTGGCCGGTGTGGGCTGTTGGGTGATGCTGCTGCTTAAACGCACCAACCCTTGGTTTATTGGTGCCCTAGCGGTTGCCGTACTGCTGACCGCCAACGGCGTAAATTTGTCAGCCATTCCGCAGTGGCTGACCAACGCCGCACAGCTGGTGATTGGCATCAGCCTGGGCGTGCGGTTCACGCGTCAGTTTGTGCACCTGGCCCCACGCTGGCTGGCATCGATTGCGCTGGCCACGGTGGTGATGATTGCACTGTGCGCCGGTTTTGCGTGGCTGCTGGCGCAAGCAACTGGCCAGTACTGGACCACCGTGATGCTGGGCACCTCGCCAGGCGGCATCGCTGAAATGGCGATTACCGCCAAGGTGCTGCAACTCGGCGTGCCGCTGGTGACGGCGTTTCACGTCACGCGGCTGGCTGCGGTGCTGCTGTTGGTGGAGCCGCTGTATCGGTGGACATACGTTGAATCGGCGAAATAGCCATTTTTAAAGCGTTTTTAGGTATATTTTAGGGCTGTAGCGCAATAAATACGGGCGCGAGCAGCTATTTAAATAATAGCAATAAATTCTTCCCTAACTGGCTATTCGCGTTAACTTCGGCTGCTGCGCCAGCAATCAACCCATCCCCTACGCCGCCACGCCCTTCGCCGGATTAATCAAGTACTTGGCTCCAGTTGCCCGCTGGCCGTACACAGCGATATCGTCGAGTTGCAGCGCTTCTGCCAGCGATATTTCTTTGGAATAACTGCTGGCGAATGTGGTTTTCAGCTCGGCGGCTACCCGCTGCTTGAGCGCTTGCGTGGCCGCTTCGCCAATTTTTTCTAAAAACGGAAACATCAACCAGCCGCCCATGCCCCAGCTCATGCCAAAGCTGCGGTTGAACTCGGTTGGCCCAGTGTCCAGGCCGCCGTAAATATAGACCTGCTTGTGGGTGGTGGAGCCGTAGCGGCTATAGGTGCTGGCGGTTTTGTTGAGTGCTGCTTCCATGCATGTCAAGATTTGACCGGCCAACTTGCCGCCGCCAGTGGCATCAAACGCAATGGTGGCACCGCTGGCCACCAAGGCGGCGGTTAAATCGTCCATAAACGAGGGCAAACTGGCGTCGCAAACGTAGCGTGCGCCTAGCGCCCGCAAAACGGCGACTTGCTCGGGCTTGCGCACAATGTTGACGAGCTCAATCTTGTCTTTGATGCAAATTTTATTGAGCATTTGCCCCAGGTTAGACGCCGCTGCCGTGTGTACCAGCGCGGTGTGGCCTTCTCGCCGCATCGTTTCGACCATGCCGAGCGAAGTAAGCGGGTTCACAAAACACGATGCGCCTTCTGCTGCCGTGGTGCCCGCAGGCAAAACCAGGCATTGCGCGGCCTTGACGCAGCGCAACTGCGAATACATCGCACCACCCAACACCGCCACGGTTTTGCCGAGCAGCGCCTGCGCTTCAGCAGACTGGCCAGCATCGACCACCACGCCAGCGCCTTCGTTGCCGACTGGCATTGACTGGCCCACGCGCGCGCCCATGCTGGGCATGAACTTGGCTGCAATCGGGGCGGTGATTACCGGGCTGGCGGCGGTGCCGCTGGCAGTGGCGCTGCGCATGTCGGCTGCGCCAAACAGCAGGCCAATGTCAGACGGGTTAATGGGCGCTGCTTCAATGCGCACCACAACGTCATCAGCCGCCAGGTCGGCAATCGTGTCGCTGACCAATGACAGCTCTAGTTGCCCGCTGGCCGTAATAAGCGAGCGAAGTTGAAGACCGGTGCGAAACGAGAGGTGGGTCATGTCTGCCTTATGTGTACTGTGAGTTGATTGCGATGCGATAAACCCAGCATACGCTTTTGATATGGCGTCTTGCGGGCCCGTGCAGTTGCGGGGTACCGATCGCAGCAAATTGACCTAAAAACAGCCTATTTTAGCGATGTTTTATGCCTGCCGCCCAATAAATACGGGCGCGAGCAGCTACTAAATATATAGCGAGCGACGCGCCCTAAACTCGACCCTCTTCTACCGCATGGCAAGCCACCTTGATGCCGTGCAGCAATTTCAACACGGGTCGCTCAGTGCGGCAGCGTTCATTGGCATGTGGGCAACGGGGATTGAAGGCGCAACCTGTCGGCGGATTCAAGGGATTCGGCACCTCGCCCTGCACTGCCGTGCGGGCGCGGCCCGTGTCGTGCATTTTAGGAATGGCGTCTAACAGCATGCGCGTGTACGGGTGGCGCGGCGTGGCGAAAAGTGATTGCTTGTCGGCCAGCTCGACCAGGCGGCCCAGGTACATCACGCCAACGCTGTCGCTGACGTGGCGCACCACAGCCAGGTTGTGGCTGATGAACAGATACGTCAGGCCGCGCTTTTTTTGCAGGTCTTTCATGATGTTGAGCACCTGGGCCTGCACGCTGACGTCAAGCGCGCTGGTAGGCTCGTCACACACCAAAAACTCGGGGTTGGTAGCGAGTGCCCGCGCAATCGAAATGCGCTGGCGCTGCCCACCAGAGAACTGGTGCGGGTATTTGGGCATGTCGAGCGGGCTCAGGCCAACAGATTTGAGCAGGTCGCCGACCTTGTCTTTCAACTCAGCCTCGTCTGTGATGATGCCGTGTTCTTTAAGCGGCTCGCCAATGATGTCTTCCACAATCCAGCGCGGGTTAAGCGACGCATACGGGTCTTGAAAAATCATTTGAATGCGTTCGCGCAGCTTCAAACCCGTGGGGCCTTTGTAGGTCGCGTGCGCGTCCATGCCGTCAAACGTCATGTGGCCGCGCGTGGGCTGGTACAGGCCGACCATCAGCTTGGCCACCGTGCTTTTGCCGCAACCCGATTCGCCCACCAGCGCCAGTGTTTTGCCTTTTTCAATTTCAAAACTCACGCCGTCGACCGCGTGTAAAAAGAGTTTGGGCTTGCGCTCGACCACTCGCGTTAGCAAGCTGGGCGAAACATCAAACGTCATGGCGATGTCATTGACCGCAACAAGTGTCTTTGTTGCCGATTGATCAAGCGTCTTTATTGCAGAATTTGCCAGCGCATTCATGCCCGTGCTCCCGGTTCGTCAACTAACCAGCAGGCTGCGCGGGTCGCACCGGCATTGACCAGCACGGGACGTTCGGTTTTACAGGGGTCAAACACTTTCGGGCAGCGCGGGTTAAACGCGCAACCGGTGGGGATCGCGTTCAGGCGGGGCATGGCACCGTCAATCTGATTCAAGTATTCACGGTCTTGCGTGATGTCGGGAATCGACGCCATCAGCCCGGCGGTGTACGGGTGAGCCGGGTGGTTGATGACTTCATGCACGGGGCCAATTTCAACGATGCGGCCCGCGTACATCACCGCCACTCGATCACACGTCTCGGCAATCACGCCCATGTCGTGGGTGATCAGCATCACAGCCGCGCCACGGCTTTTGCAAATGTTTTTTAGCAGGCTGATGATCTGCGCTTGAATCGACACGTCCAGCGCGGTGGTCGGCTCATCTGCCACGATGAGTTTGGGTTCAGCCGCCAGTGCCAATGCAATCACCACGCGCTGGCGCATACCGCCTGAAAACTGGTGCGGGTAGTGGTCAATGCGCTGTTCAGCTGCCGGAATGCCCGTGTCTTTGAGCAGGTCAATCGCACGCTTGCGAGCCTCGGCGTTGCTCACTGGCAAGTGCGCCTGAATGGTTTCCGTCAGCTGCTTGCCGATGCTGTACAGCGGATTCAGCGAGGTGAGCGGGTCCTGAAAAATCGCGCCAATCTTGCGGCCGCGAATGTGGCGCAATTCGTCGTTGCTCATGTTGTCGATGCGTTTGCCTTCCAGCAACACTTCACCGCTGGCAATGCGGCCGGGCGGCTCCAGCAGGCCGATGATGGCCGCGCCCGTCAGTGATTTTCCAGCACCTGATTCACCCACCACGCCAAGGATTTCACCGGGGGCGATGTCGAAAGAAATGCCGTCAATGGCGCGCAATGTGCCGCGGCGGTTAGGAAACTCGACGACGAGATTTTTGACTTGAAGAAGACTCATGCAGCAGCTTTACGGTTTGGGAGGCGGCAACAGGCCTTCACGGGTGAGCGCCTGGGTGATACGCGGCACCATTGTTTGCGCGCGTTGCGCAAACGATTGCATCATCGGCTCCATGAGCTTTGGCATACTTTCAATCGCAATGCTCGTAGCACGTCGCACAACTGGCATTTCGTAAATTTTTACCAGATCGGCAAGCTCTTGCAATGTGAACTTTTGCGCGTAGTTGTCAGCCAGAATGGCCATCATCGGCGGAAACAACTCTGCCATCGCCGACTCCAGCAGCGGCGCTGCTTCACGCGCCGCCACATCAGCTACTTTGGCATAGTACTCTGCAGGAAGGTTTGGATTAGTTCGCTTTAGATTGTTTACCAGGCCGGCCTTCATAGCCTCAGCGGTCGATGCCACCAGCTTGCCTGAATCGACCGCTTGCATGTTCGCCTGGACCACCTTAACTGCCAGATCCCGCCGTTGCGACAAATCTGCGTCTTGTGCAAACGCGCCAACCGCGACAACAGCAATTGCACCCGCTACGGTCACTTGGCAGAAGTATTTCCAACAATTTTTCATGTGCCTACCTCAGTCGTGGATTCAGCGCATCACGCAACCAGTCGCCCAGCAAATTCACACTGAGTGCAATGATGATCAGCATCAGCGCGGGGAACACGGTGATCCACCATTCGCCTGAAAACAAATAGTCATTGCCAACGCGAATCAGCGTGCCTAGCGACGGTGAGGTGGGCGGCACACCGACGCCCAAAAACGACAGCGTGGCCTCGGTGATGATGGCCGTGGCCACCTGAATCGTGGCCAGCACCAGCACCGGGCCGAGCACATTGGGCAGCACATGTCGCGTCATGATGCGCAAAGGTGCAACGCCTGTGACGCGGGCGGCCTGCACATATTCTTTATTGCGCTCGACCAGCGTGGAGCCGCGCACCGTGCGGGCGTACTGCACCCAGCCCGTGAGCGAGATGGACACAATCAGCACGCCAAAAGCCAAGGATTCATGCGCGTTTGGAAACATCGCACGGCCGACACCTGCAATCAGCAGCGCCACCAAAATAGCCGGAAAGCTCAGCATCACGTCGCACAGCCGCATTAAAAAGCTATCGAGCCAGCCGCCCATAAAACCGGCCAGCAGCCCCATCACCACACCAAACACAACCGAAATAATCACCGATGCAAAACCCACTGCAAGTGATATGCGTGCGCCGTACATCAGCGTCGACAAAATGTCGCGGCCCTGGTCGTCGGTGCCGAGCAAAAAGCTTCGCTTGCCCTCGTCGTCCCACGCGGGGGGTAGCCGGGCGTTGGACAACTCCAGCGTGGTCAGGTCAAACGGGTTGTGCGGGGCAATGAAGCCCGCAAACACCGCGCACACCAAGCATATGAAAGCCACCACCGCAGCGGCAATCGCCATCGGTGAGGTTTTGAAGCTGTAGCCGACATCAGTGTCTAGCCAGCGGGTGAAGAGGTTTATCATGGGTTGGTTGATACATTGATGTCTTGCTCCTTCCCCTCCCGGGGGAAGGCAGGGATGGGGGCAAACCTGGTCGGGAATCAATTGCGACTGTCTGCGGTAGGACGATGTCCC
>JANOWB010000267.1:0-1566 GCA_031417695.1 Polaromonas sp. | reverse complement strand
AAACTTTTAAAAACCGCCCTGCTGCAAAGCTGGGCGGTTTTTTAATGTTTGAATGGTCTTGTTACTAACCTGAGTCGTCTTTATTTGTTATCTATGAAGCCCCTATTTTTCAGTCGATGCCAAGTTTGGCTGATTGTGCTGGCAGCGGCGATGCTCAGCGCTTGCACAGCGCCGAAGCCAGCCAACAATCACGGCACCGCTATTGCTTCCAACCCTTGGGCGTTGGCCTCGTGTGAAGCACCCGGCGCGGGTGCGTGGTCCACCTACCGGCTGCCGGGTAAAAAGCCCAGTGAGTTCAGCTACCAGCTGGTCGATGGCCGCGCGGCCATGGCGGCTACGGCGCAGGCCTCTGCTAGCATGCTGCGGCGCACTGTGCGGGTGGAGCCTGCTGATCTGGGCAGTGTCAAATTTTCTTGGAAGTTGCCAGGCTTGATTCAGTACGCCGATTTGGCGCTCAAAGAATTTGATGATTCTCCGGTTCGCGTGGTGCTGGCGTTCGATGGTGACCGCAGTAAATTCTCAAATAAAAACGCCATGCTGTCAGAGCTGGCTTTGCTGCTAACAGGTGACGAACTGCCCTACGCCACGCTGATGTACGTGTGGTGCAACGCCTGCGAGGCGAACTCGGTCATCATGAACCCGCGCACCGACCGCATTCGCAAGTTCGCGCTAGAGTCTGGCCCGGCAAAGTTAAACCGCTGGCTGGACTACGAGCGTGACGTACGCCGTGACTTTGAAAAAGCTTTCGGCGAAGCGCCCGGCGCCTTGGTAAGCGTGTCGATCATGACCGACAGCGACAACACCGCCAGCCTGGCCAAAGCCTGGTACGGCCCGGTGACTTTGACGCTGCGTAAACCGTAAGCCGAGAACTCTTCCGGCCGCTACTTCAACGCTGCCAGCCGCCTGCATTCGCCCGCACACGAAGCGCGACCGGCGCACATCACTCCTAGCTGGCAAATTAAATCAAGCGGCGATACAATGAACGCATGTATTCACTGTATTCAATTCATCTTAATTAAGGTAACTGTATGGCAACCTCAATCAGGCTAGAGCCAGCTGCTGAACAGCGGCTGGATCGATTGGCTCAAACGACAGGACGCAGCAAGGCGTACTACCTGCGTGAGTTGATAACTAACGGACTTGATGATCTGGAAGATTTGTACCTTGCCGAGCAACGCCTGATCGACATCAGAGCTGGGCGAAGTGAAACCGTGAGCCTGGAAACAGTAATGAAGCGCTAGGCGTTGGAACATTGAACTCGACCGTACTGCTGAGCGTGAACTTGACAAGCTCGACCCTCAAGTAGCGCGCCGTATTCTGGCTTTTCTTGACGTGCGGCTTGCGCAGATAGAAGACCCACGCAGCATTGGCGAAGCATTGACTGGTGCAAAACTAGGCAGCTTTTGGAAGTACCGCGTTGGGGACTATCGATTGATCAGCAGCATTGAAGACAACAGGCTGGTCATATTGGTAGTGAGAATCGGAAACCGGCGCGACGTGTACGAGTAGCAAAACCACGGGTGGCTGGCGCTGTAAATACTATTAATTTAATAGCTGCTCGCGCCC
>JANOWB010000266.1:0-12709 GCA_031417695.1 Polaromonas sp. | reverse complement strand
TTTAAATTCGATCGCGCGTGGTTTGCCGGGCGGTCTCACCGTGCAGGTTGGCAAAAAATGCACGTGCGTCGGCACAGTCTTTTGCGATGCCTTCTTTAAGCGCATCCAGACCGTCGTACTTCAGTTCGTCATGCAATTTGTTCAGCAGTTCCACGCGCACGATTTTACCGTAGCCACCGTCAACGCCCAGCTCTGCTGGCCAGTCCAGGCAGTAGGTTTCCAGCAGCACCCGTCCACCGTTAACGTCGTTGGCATCAAGCGACGGGCGAATGCCCAAGTTGGCTACGCCGATTAGCGGCTTTTCTGACAGCCCAAAAACATGCACCGCAAATATGCCGCTGGCAGCTGGGTTCCAGTGCGAAAACCGCAGGTTAAGTGTGCGAAACCCCAAGTCACGCCCCAGCTTGCGGCCGTGCACCACGTGGCCTGAAATGCTGTACGGCCTTCCGAGCAAGCTGGCGGCTTGGGCCATGTCTCCACTGCCAAGGGCTTGCCGCACTGCCGAGCTGGACACCCGTGTGCTTTGCACTTCGTAGCTATTCATGCGGGCGACATCAAAACCCGCCAGTTGCCCTGCGGCGTCCAGCATGGCGTAGCCGCCTGCGCGTTTGGCGCCAAAGCGAAAGTCATCGCCAACCAAAATGTATCTGGCGCCCAAGCCCTTCACGAGCACTTCGTCAATAAAAGCTTCAGGGGCCTGGCTGGCTAGCGCATGGTTAAACGGAAGCACGATGCACTGGTCTATGCCGCAGCGTTTGAGTTCAGTCAATTTGTCGCGCAGTGTGGCATTGCGCGGCGGTGCGGTTTCGGGTTTTTTAGCCAGCGCCGCAAAATAATCGCGCGGATGCGGCTCAAAAGTCATGGCGCAACTGGGAATGCCGCGGTGTTGTGCTTCGTTTTTAAGTAGAGCCAGCATGGCCTGGTGGCCGCGGTGCACGCCGTCAAAATTGCCTATCGTTAAGGCGCATTGTGGTGCGAGGTTGGGGTGGCGGTAGCTTCTGAACACTTTCATGCAGCGATTATCGTTTTAATAGCAGGATAGCCGGGTAAACGTACGGTATTGGGCCGCAATGCTGTATTTGTCACGTTTTACCTGTATATTGACAGGCATCGTGACAACGAAATTCCATTTTTTGATGGAGGTTTAGTTTGAAGGTCTTGAAGCTCTCAGCGCAAGGTTTGCCCCAGTCGTGGATCAGCCTGGAAGAAGCCGTACTTCACTACGCAGCCGACGAGGTGCGCTGGGAAATGGGTGCGCGCGTGGCTACGTTTCACGGCGGGCACAACGCTGTCACGGGTGATCAATCGATCATCAACATCAACAGCATTATTGGCACCAAAGGCGTGCCCAAAATTAACCCGTTTGAGCTAAAACCCGGTTTGACCAACGGCAAGCTTTTCGTGCGGGACCGAAACGTGTGTGCCTACTGTGGTCAGCATTTTGATGAAGAAGAATTAACGCGCGAGCACATCATTCCGTTTGCCCAAAAAGGCATCGACACCTGGATGAACGTAGTAACCGCCTGCCGCGCCTGCAACCACCGCAAAAGCAGCCGCACGCCCGAGCAGGCCAATATGCCGTTGCTTTACACACCGTACGTGCCCAGCTTGTGGGAAGACTTCATTTTGCGCAACCGCCGAATTTTGGCGGACCAGATGGAGTTTTTGATGGCGCATATTCCAAAAACGTCACGCCTGCACGCGTGACGCTCCGAGCTTTCGTCACGCCCGTACGCGTGAAGAAAATGTCGTTTCAGACCCTTAAATCCGAGCTAAATAGGCCTGTAAGACAATATATACGGGCGCGAGCAGCTATAAAATAAATAGCGTTTGTTTGCCAGTCAAAGCCCAGTAGCCGTCACGTTGCACGCCACCGTTAACACCACAGTACTCGCTGCTGGAAACGCAGGAATCGTGATACCGGTGCCGTTGAATAAGTTGGGCACGCTCGCAGCGGCGGTTGCCGTCGCCAGCACCAAACCTGTTGGGCAGCTGGCCGCGCCGGTGGTTGACGTACAGGTTACCGAAGTGCAACTTAAACCTGCGCTTTGCGTGTCTTTAATCAATGCGTTGTTGGCCGCATAGCCGCCGCTGTTGCTAAAGGTCAGGGTGTAGCTGGTGGTGCCGCCTGCTGTCACGGCGGTAACGGCGTTGGTTTTGGTTACCGCCAGCAGGGTAGAGGCAACCACCGTGACGTCTTCAGCCGTTGAGCTGCCGCTTAAATAATTGCTGCCGCCTACAGCCGCGCCCGATGCATACGTGCCCCCAGACGTCACAGTGGCATTGCTTGCTGCACTGCTTGTGGCCACACCGCCCGCGGCGCGGGTGGGGTCGGTGAAGGTGGCGCTGGCGCTGTTCTGGTAGGTGGTACCCAGAGCTGCAGAATTCACGTTCACTGCAAAGGTGACCGTTACCGAGCCACCCGGAAACAGCGTAAAAGACGACACAGTGGGCGCGTTACCTGTGCCGGCCGCGCCAAATACTGCCGTGGTGGTGTTGCCAGACAAGTTGGCGGCGGTTGGCGTCAAGCCCGATGTGTTGGTGCCTGAAAAACCGACGCTGCCAGTGGCAGCGATGGCTTGCAGTCCAAACGGTGCAGGCAATACATCACGAAGGCTAACGCCATAGGCCGCGCCAGCCGTAATGGCATTGCTCACATTAATGCTGTACTGCGCGGTGGTGCCACTTGGCAAAGTCACGGCGGGGGTGCTGGTGCTTTTGGTGACGGTTAACTGCGGCAAGCAGGCAGAGCCGGTGGCAACGCCGACGGGGGACGTCGCTAAGGTGGTGGCCAATCCAACCGCTCCTACCGTGCTGCTGTACGGCTTTGGGCTGCCGTTACCCGTTCCGCCGCCGCAGCAGCCGTCGTAACCCAGCGCGCCGCCAGCAACGTTAGTGGCCACAGCGGTCAGGTTGGTACTGGTGGCAACAAAACCACCACCGCCGCCGCCGCCCGGGCCGTGGTCAAAGTAATTGGAATAGCCGCCGCCGCCGCCTGCAGCGTTCAGCGCTAGACCCGAACCAGTTCCCGCAGCTGAAATGACGGAAATACTGCCGCCTGCGCCGCCACCGCCAGCGCCATCAGAGCCTGTAATGACGTTGTACGCGTCATAGCCGCGGGCGGTAATCGCACCCGCAGCGGCTGTCAAGCTGCCCGTGCGCAGCAACACCACCCCGCCGCCTGGCGCGCCTGATGAGGAAATAAAACCAGATGCGCCGTTGGCCGTGCCAATGGTGGGCGGCAGAGTTCTGCCCGCCGGGTTGGGCGGAATGACGGTGATGGCATTGGCAGTGCTGCCGTTATTGTTTGACCCGGCTCCACCGCCTCCGCCCAGCGCCAATCGACTGACAGCGTTGGTAACGGCGCCTCCACCTTTACCCCCAGCGGCGTTGTTTCGGGTCCAGCTGTTGCCGCCTTGCCCGCCAGCGCCTGCATTGCCGCCGCCGCCGCCGCCGCCATTAAATTGGTTACCAATTGGCGGATCGCCATCGTTACCACCGCCAGCGGCATTACCCTGCGCTCCCTGCCCAGATGCGCCCAGCGCGTAGCCTTGGCCAAAAGTGGCGGTGACGTAAACCAGGGCCGAAGCGGTGCCGTTAAACACCTGAAAGGATGTTCCCACAGTACCTTCGCCTTTGATGGCTCCGTTTCCGGTGGTAAATGCGTAATCTGCGTCGGTGAATGTCCCGCCTGGTCGGCTAGCGCCCGAGACGAAGCCCGCGCCGCCTCTAAAACCCGCGCCATCTACCGTGATGGTTCCGTTGACGGCTGTTGATCCGGTCACGTCCAGCGCCACTACACCGCCTGTACCTTGGCCGTTGGTGTTGTTCACTGTCCAAGCGTCAGAACTTACCGCAGTGCCTGCCGCAACGGTTGCGTTGGAATACTGAGGCATGCGCACCACTTGAAAAGTACGCCAGGCAGTGGTCGCGCCAGCAGCAGATGCCGTGATGCTTTGCACATAGCTGTTGGTCAGTGGCCGGTTCAGTGTGAGCACAGTGCCCGCAATGCTGGAGATTTGGGCGTATTCATATTGCCCTGCATTCGCCGGCGCGGCTGAGTCTTGCATTTGCATGACGATCACCAAATCTCCCACGGCCAGCGACCTGGCGCTGGTGCGTTGGCCCGTGATGGACGCTACCGTGACTTGACTGCTGCCTGAGGAGGCAGATCCAGAACCTGCATGGTAGGTGTTGATGATTCCCGACAAAGTTGCAGGCCCATCGACGCCGGGTGATGCGCAAACTTGCGCATTCGCGCTAGTTAAAACGAACATCAGCGAAAACGCCACCAGCGCTGCGGCAATGGATTTGTTGACGGCGATTGGCCAGTGATAAAAAAACATTGGAGCATTTACCTGTGAAGCTATCGATGAATTTAGCACGCTGCGGCTCGGCGATGGACGTAGTTAGCGCAGATAAACCCAGCTATCGGCGAATAAATCTGGTTTTACAAGATAACAATTGTTATTTGCCTGCTAGCCAAGCCTGATTGTCGACTCGCCTTGAGCGCGGACCACTAGGCTGTGTCGCGCAGAGCACTTGTTACGCAAGACGATGGTTTGGTTTAAAGAAAGCACGAGATGAAGAGTAATTTAAAATCTTCATGTACTTTTATGTCAAAGATCAATAAACACGGGCGCGAGCAGCTACTTAAGTAATAGCAAATAAAACATCAATACGTTAACTCCAGTACCACCACATGATTTTCTGCGGTCGGCCAGGCCACGCCAGTCAACTTTTCACCGTTAAATTCAGCCGACACGCTTCGCAAGGCAGCTTGCCCCGCCGTGCTTTTAAGCAACAGTTTTGATGTGGCCACGCCTGCACCTTTGGCCGGTACGCCGGGCAGGGCAGTTGAGCCGTCAAACAGCATGCGGTCGCGCTGTGCATCCAAGTAGCCGCGCGGTCGGGCTAACGTGATGCTTGCGGCGCCTGTTTTGTCGGCCTCTGGCAAGCGCTCGGCCCGTAAATGCACTGTGCTGCTGCTGCGGGCAAAAGCGCTGCGGTAAATGTGGGTGGTGGCATAGCCGGGAGCCTGAATCACAAACTCGTACTGAACGCCGGGTGCAGCCGCGAAGGGCCCCCACACGCCGTCAGCGGCTACGGTTTTGGTGTGGACCGCTGCGCCGTTTCGGTTGCCGGTAGCGACATCAGTCGCGTACACCACCAATTGCGCGCCGGGCAGGGCCAGGTTGTTGACGAAATTACCAGAGACAGCGTTGAGTGGGTTCAAACCCAAGCCGGTCAATTTTCCGTTCAGCACCACATTGATTTGCTTTGAAATGGCAGCGGCTTGCGGCGCTTTGCCAGTAATGAAGGTATGGGCCGCTGCAAAGGCTTGGGGCGAAAAAGACGTTTCGCGGTGGTCAATGCTCGCCAGCACGACGTTGGTCGCACCCTTGAGCGCCGGGCCTTCAAAAGTGACGTTGGTGGGCGTGCCGGGGGCGCCAATCCACAGGCCGTCTGGCTGGGCAAACTTGTCGTTGTTGCTTGAGCGCACGGTAAGCCACAGCACGGGGCCGGTGACTTCATCGCCATTGGCGTTTTTGGCCGCATTGAGTGCCGTTAGAAACGGGCCAGTGCCTGAAAACTCGTTGCCTTCCCTGAACCCTTTAATGGCCCACACGCCGTGGTTGGGTGTGCCGCCCAGCACCGCGTGCGACACGGTTTTGTCGCCGCCGTAATTGGCAATGTAGTTGCGAATGGCGTTACCGCCGCGCGAGTTACCCACCAGCACGACTTTGCTTGCGCCGGTGTTTGCCAGCACTTTGGCAACTTCACGCTTTAAAAATTCCGCTGCCTCAGCTGTTGATGTGCGGCCACCTTGCGCTTGCGCATCCACGTCGCGCGCCAGCGGGTAAGGCATGTCGATGGCGTGCAGGGCGCTGGCGGGCCAGCCGTTGCTTTCAAAACGCCACAGCGTGGTTTGCCAAACCGCCGCGCTGTCGCCATTGCCGTGAACGAAAACAATCGGCGGCGTTGCCTGCGAGCTGTCGGGGCTGGCGGGCACCGTGATGCCGGTGCAGCCCGCCAATGCCAGTTGTGCGGCAGCAAGGCCCAGAAGAATTCGGCGTGAAATCATGTTCTGGCCCCTTTTTCTAAGCTGAATCTGCCATTAGCCCAATGAAAACGGGCGCAAACAGCTACTTAATTAATAGCTAGCAACAAGGCGTCAGGCGAATACGCCAGCAGTGTCTTGCATGCGGCTGGACACTTCACCCAAGTGGTGCAGCGTGTCGCCAAAGGTCATTTCCAGCTGCGTCAGCTTTTTAAAATAGTGGCTGACGATGTACTCGTCTGTTACGCCAATGCCGCCGTGCAGTTGCACCGCTTGTTGCCCAACAAAGCGCATCGACACACCCAACTGGTACTTGGCTCTGGCCATGGCGGCACTGCGTTCAGCTGCCGGGGCGTTGAGTTTGAGGGCTGCGTAGTAGCTCATCGATCTGGCCAGCTCAAGCTGCATTTTCATGTCAGCCGTGCGGTGGCGCAGCGCCTGAAAGCTGCTGATCAGCACGCCAAATTGTTTGCGCGTGTTCATGTAGTCGACCGTAATCGCCAGTGCTTTGTCCATCACGCCAACGGCTTCGGCGCAGGTGGCGGCAATGCCGACATCAACGGCGTGCGCCACGGCTGTCAAGCCGTCTAGCGTCACCAGCGTTGCGGGTGAGTTGTCCAGCATCACTTCAGCCGCCCGCGCGCCGTCTTGCGTGACGTAGCCGCGCGTGGCGACGCCGCTGGCTGCGCGCTCAACTAAAAACAAAGCCAGCGCGCCATTGGCCATGGCGGGGACTAAAAATGCGTCTGCCTGATCGCCCACGTTCACTATGCTTTTAGTAGCTGTTAGCGCCCATTTGTCTTGGGCTAGAGTCGATTTTGCTTCGCATTTAGCGTAGTTGTAGCGCCCAGCGCGCTCTTGGTAAGCTAGAACCACCAACGCGTCGCCGCTGGCTATTTTGGGCAGCCACGCGGTTTTAACTGCGTCGGGTGCGTAGCCAGAAAGCACAGCGCTGGCAATCAGCGTTTGGGCCAGTGGCTCCAGCACAATGCCGCGCCCCAATTCTTCCATCACCACCATCGCATCGACCGGCCCCAAGCCCAAGCCGTCGTGTGTGTCGGGTACGTACAAACCGGTCAGGCCCAGCGCAGCCATCTCGCCATAAGCCTCGCGTGAGAAGCCTGCGGAGCTATCAGCACCTGTAATTGCGCGGCGGCGGTCGAAGCTGTACGCTTTTTCAACCCATTTGCGGGCTGCGTCGCGCAGTTGTTCCTGGTCGTCTGTGAAATCGAAGTTCATATTGATTTAGTCCTTAGCCGAGCACAACTTGGGCAACGATGTTGCGCTGCACTTCGTTGCTGCCGCCGTAAATGGTGGTTTTGCGCATGTTGAAGTAACTTGACGCCAGTGGCGCGCAGTGTGTGCCCGCGCCGGGGTAGTCTCCTTGCCAGCCAGCCTGCATGGCTTCTTCAATAAACGGCAGGCTGAACGGGCCCGCAGCCAGCATCATCAGCTCGGTGTAGCGCTGCTGAATTTCACTGCCGCGAATTTTCAGCAGGCCTGCAATATCCAGCGAGCTTTTGCCGGTGTCTTCAGCCGACAGCACGCGCAGCACCATCATCTCTAGTGCCACCACATCGACTTCGAGTTTGGCGATTTCGTCTTTGAAGCGCATGTCGTCGTACACACCTTCTGTTTTGGCAATTCGTTTTAGCCGCTCGAGTTCGCGCTTGGCGCGGTTCACGTCGGCAATGTTGGTGCGCTCGTTGCCAAGCAAAAACTTGGCATAAGTCCAGCCTTTGTTTTCTTCGCCAATCAGGTTTTCGGCCGGAACTTCAACGTTGTCAAACCACACCTCATTGACCTCCGCTTCACCATCGAGCAGCACAATCGGCCGCACGCTCACGCCGGGTGACTTCATGTCGATCAGCAAAAAAGAAATGCCGGTTTGCGGCTTGCCGTCGCTGCTGGTACGCACCAGGCAAAAAATCCATTCACCGTACTGGCCCAACGTGGTCCAGGTTTTTTGGCCGTTGACGATGAACTTGTCACCCACACGTTCGGCCTTGCATTTAAGTGACGCGAGGTCTGAGCCCGAACCGGGCTCGCTGTAGCCTTGGGACCACCACACGTCGCCGCTGGCAATGCCGGGCAAAAATCGCTGCTGCTGCTCAGCATTGCCAAAGGCCATGATGACGGGCGCGACCATCACGGGGCCAAACGGCACCACGCGCGGCGCACCGGCCAGCGCGCATTCTTCTTCAAACAAATGTTTTTCAATGGCGTTCCAGCCTGGGCCGCCAAACTGCTTGGGCCAGCTGTGCCCCAGCCAGCCTTTTTTGCCCAAAATTTGCGCCCAGCGCTGCATGTCGTCACGGGTCAAGCGCAAAGACGTGTGTACTTTTTTAGAAATATCGGTGGGCAGATTGCTGTGCACCCAGCCGCGCACTTGCTCGCGAAAGGTCTGCTCTTCAGGGGTAAAGGCTAAATCCATTGGGAACTCCGGTTAAGCGCTATTTTTAGCACGATTGTGCTTTTTGGGTTGTCAATGGCGGGACTAATCCGCTGCGGATTGCAGAGAAATGCCGAGCTGTTCAGCAATGCTGCTAATTTGTTCGCGCAGGGCGGTGTTTTCGGTTTTCAAGCGTGCCAGCGAATTTTCAAGCGTGGTGACGCGTGCCGTTAAATCAGAACCCTCAGCCGCCGACGGTGCGTTGGCCATCAGCGCCTCCCTATCAGGCTCGCCGCACAGCAAATGGTGCCAGCGCTGCTCTCTGGCGCCGGGCATGCGCGGAAGCTTTTGTACGGTGGCCTGGCCACCGCCGTCGCTGCGTGCCTGCAGCTCGTTCAACACAGTTTCAACAGCTGCAGCGTCGGCAAACTTGGTCCAGCGCTCGCCATTGCTGCGCAACTCAGCTGGGGTTTGTGGGCTGCGCAGCATGAGCAGCCCCAGCACAACGGCCTGGTCTTCATCGACACTCATGGCGCGCCGAAAATTGTGCTCAAAGCGCGGTACGCGGCTGGAACTTGCTTCAAACACCAGGCTGAGCGCTTTCAGGCTGGCAATGGCGGCGCTGGCCTCGTCGGCAGTGACTTCCATTAGCGGCTCGCGGCTGGTTTTTTGGTTGCAGCCCAGCACCAAGGCGTTCAGGCTCAAGGGGTAGCTGTCGGGCACGGTACGGGCTTTTTCCATCAGCGTGGCCAGCACTCTGGCTTCAATCGGGGTCAGGGTTCGCAGGGTCATAAAATTGCACGTATGGCGCGTAACGGGAATTCAGTGAAAAACATCGTGATTTTAATTTCGGGCGGCGGCACGAACATGCAGGCGATTGTGCAGGCTGCAGCCGTTGAAGGCTGGAAAGATAAATTCGGCGCACGTGTTGCCTGCGTGATCAGCAACCGGCCCGATGCAGAAGGCTTGAGCACTGCAGCCTCGCTGGGTGTGGCTTGCGAAGTGGTCGACCACAAATTGTTTGCCGGCAGGGCAGTGTTTGATGCGGCGTTGGCCGAACGGCTGGACGCTTATCAACCCGCGCTTGTCGTGCTGGCCGGGTTCATGCGAATTTTGACGCCAGAGTTTGTGGCGCGTTACGCCGGGCGGCTGATCAATATTCACCCTTCGTTGCTGCCCGCTTTTACGGGCTTGAATACTCATCAGCGGGCGATTGATGCGGGCTGCAAAGTGGCGGGCGCGACGGTGCACAGGGTGACAGCAGAGTTAGACCTCGGCACGATTTTGGCCCAGGCTGAAGTGCTCGTTTTGCCGGGCGACACGGCAGCAACCCTGGCCGCCAGGATACTGCTGCAAGAGCATGTGATTTACCCGTGCGCGATTGCCGGGTTGCTCGCCCAGCTGAAATTGCAACACGATGAAACGGTGCTGAATCCAAACTGAAAAGCAAAGCGTATTGAGAACAGCCGCTTGGAAATTGAGGGTGACTTCGTTTTTGAAATCACAGCAAGTTCCCGGTTTTGTTTTCCATTTAATTTAGCCTTAACTTTTAGGATTCACCATGAAATTTTCACGCAATCTCGCCTCCGTTTCGATGGCCGTCATGCTCAGCTTGGGCGCGGCATCGTCGTTCGCTCAGGTCATGGTTGGCGGTGCGCCCATGCTGGCGTCTAAAGACATTATTGACAACGCCGTCAACTCTAAAGACCACACCACGCTGGTGGCGGCCGTCAAGGCGGCTGGCTTGGTCGACACCCTGAAAAGCGCCGGCCCGTTCACGGTGTTTGCGCCGACCAATGCAGCGTTTGCTGCGCTGCCAGCCGGCACGGTAGACACCCTGCTCAAGCCTGAAAACAAGGCCATGTTGAGCGGCATCCTGACGTACCACGTGGTGGCAGGCAAGATGGACGCCGCGTCACTGGGCAAGGCCATCATGGATGGCGGCGGCAAAGCCACGTTAAAAACCGTTGCAGGCGGCAGCCTGACTGCGATGACGTCTGGCGGCAAAGTGATGGTGATGGACGAAAAAGGCGGCTCATCAACCGTGACGATTGCTGACGTGTACCAGTCAAACGGCGTGATTCACGTGGTCGACAAGGTACTGTTGCCCAAGTAAATTCTTGTTCTTTCCTCTCCCAAGGCAAGGCCAGGATGGGGGGCACGCACAATGCTCAGTACTTGGCGGCGCTTGCCCCCAACCCAGCATCCCCCGAAAGGGGAGGGAGTCAAGACAACTGATGCAACGCGGCTTTCACAATGCTAGCTGCATCCACTTTGAAAAACGCCCGCAACGCGGCCCGCGTGTCGCTGCGGCCAAAGCCGTCGGTGCCGAGCGTGGCGTAGCGGCGGCCTTCGGGCAGCCAGGCGCGAATGCTTTCTGGCACGGCGCGAACGTAGTCGGTGGCGGCAATGATTGGGCCTTGGCTTTGCTGCAACTGTTGGGTAATAAATGCCTGGCCTGCATCAAAGTTTGCCATGCCGTCCCGCGCCAGCTCGCTCCAGCTGGTCACGCTGAAAACGGTGACTTCAATGTCCATGGCTTGCAGTTGATCTGCGGCTTTAATGACCTCTGTCAAAATGGCACCGGAACCCAATAATGTGACGCTAGAAGTGACTTTTTGAGCCGTTTTTGAGCTTGTTTTAGCGTTTTTATCCAATAAATTCGGGCGCGAGCAGCTCATTAATTTATAGCAACCACGAATGATGTCTGCCTCACTCCCGGCGACCAAATCGGGCTGGGCGTAATTCTCGTTCATCATCGTGATGTAGTAAAAAACGTCGAGCTGCTCCACCATCATTTCGCGCATGCCGTTGTCGATGATGACGGCCAGCTCGCAGGCAAACGCGGGGTCGTAGGCCTTGCAGTTGGGAATGGTGGCGGCTATTAAATGGCTGGTGCCGTCCTGGTGCTGCAGTCCTTCGCCGCTTAATGTGGTGCGCCCTGAAGTAGCGCCCAACAAAAACCCGCGAACCCGTTGGTCAGCCGCCGCCCAAATCTGGTCGCCCACGCGTTGAAAGCCAAACATCGAGTAGTAAATATAAAAAGGCAGCATGGCCAGGCCGTGCACGCTGTAGCTGGTGGCCGCAGCCGTCCAGCTGGCCAGCGCACCTGCTTCATTGATGCCTTCTTCCAGAATTTGCCCATCGGTTGCCTCGCGGTATGAGAGGACTGAGCCAATATCTTCCGGCGCGTAACGCTGGCCAACGCTTGAGTAAATGCCGACCTGTTTGAACAGGTTGGCCATGCCAAAAGTGCGCGCTTCGTCGGCCACGATGGGCACAATTCTGGGCCCCAGCTCGGCTTCTTTCAGCAGGCCGCCCAGCATGCGCACAAAGGCCATGGTGGTGCTCATTTCTTTGCCGTCGGCCTTCAATGCAAACGCAGCGTAAGCGCTCAAGGCAGGGATGTTGATGCTGCTTGCCGTGGTGTCGCGCTTGGGCAAGTAGCCGCCCAAAGCCGCGCGCTTGGCGTGCAGGTACTGCATCTCAAGGCTGTTGGCATCTGGCTTGTAAAAGTCAATTCGCCTGGCCTGCTCGTCAGTCAAAGGCAAGTTAAAGCGGTTTCTAAAACCCAGCAAATCAGTTTCATCAAACTTTTTTTGCGAATGCGTGGTCATCTTGCCTTGGCCTGCGCTGCCCATGCCATAACCCTTTTTGGTGTGCGCCAAAATCACGGTGGGCTGGCCGGTGTGCGCGGCAGCGGCGGCATAGGCGGCGTGGATTTTGACCAGGTCATGGCCGCCGCGTTTTAGGCGGTCAATCTGCTCGTCGGTCATGCCTTGGGCCAAGCGGGCCAGCTCGGGGTTTTGGCCAAAAAAAGTGTCGCGGTTAAAGCGGCCGTCTTTGGCGGCAAAGGTTTGCATTTGGCCATCAACGGTGTTGGCAAACGCTTTGGCGAGTGCGCCGGTGGTGTCGCGTGCAAACAGGCCGTCCCAGTCGCTGCCCCAAACCAGTTTGATGACGTTCCAGCCAGCGCCTAAAAACAAGCGCTCAAGCTCGTCGATGATGCGGCCGTTGCCGCGCACCGGGCCGTCGAGCCGCTGCAAATTGCAGTTAACGACCCAGACCAGGTTGTCGAGGCCCTCGCGCGCGGCCAGCGTCAGCGCACTCATCGATTCGGGCTCGTCCATTTCGCCATCGCCGAACACGCCCCACACTTTTCTGGCTGAGCAATCGAGCAAACGGCGGTGCGACAGGTAGCGCATGAAGCGCGCATGGTAGATCGAGCTGATCGGCCCAATGCCCATCGAGCCGGT
>JANOWB010000265.1:0-4441 GCA_031417695.1 Polaromonas sp. | reverse complement strand
CCCCTGCGACGTATAAGACTGAAGTTGACAAAGTAATTGACCGGCCCGCAACCACGCGGGTAGAAGTTATTCCGGCCACATTCAAAACGGTAACCGAACAAGTCATCACCCGCCCCGAGTCGCTGCGCTACGAGCCGATCGTTATCCCGCTGAAGACCCTGACTGAATCCACTGTGTTGCGCGCTGCCAGCAGCCGCATTCAAACGGTACCGGGCACCACCAAGGTGGTGAGCGAGCGCGTGGTGATTAAAGAAGCATCCAAACGCCTGGTTGAAGTGCCCGCCACTTACGAAACCGTGACCGAGCGCGTAAAAGTTGCCGACGCGTCCACCGTCTGGAAGCGCGGTCGTGCTTATTTGGGTCAGGCCAAAGAAGTACGCCCCGTAAAAGGCTTCACCTTTGATGGTAAAGGGCAAGTCGCAGGCAGCAACGCACAATACGTCAATAGCGACAACAACTCATTGGACGACGATGTCATGTGCTTGGTAGAAGTGCCCGAGCGCTTTGAGACCATTACCCGCCGCGTGGTCAAAACCCCCGCTAGCGTGCGCGAGATTGATGTGCCAGCGGTGTACGGCAATGTGACCAGCACAGTCGTAGACAAAGAAGCGTCAGCGCGCGAAATCGACATTCCTGAAACCCGCCAGTCATACACCCGCCAAGTCATCGATATTGAGGCCATGAAGACGCGCGGCTTCAAATTTGATGCATCTGGCGATCTGGTGGCAAGCCCTAACGGCGACAAAATTCTGCGCGCTTCCGAAGTGGCCAGGCTCAATGGCGGCACGGCAGCTGGTAAAGCAGCAGGCGAAAAATCTGAAGGCGCCGAGTCTGGTGCTGAAGGGTACGTGCGCGAAATTAAAATACCTGCGGTGGTAAGCACTGTTTCACGTCAGGTCGTCGACAAGCCCGCGACCACCCGCGAAATAGAAACCCCGGCAACTTACAAGACTGTCAGCAGCCGGGTTGAGGACACGCCAGCCGTGACGACCGAAGTGGTGATCCCAGCGACATACCGAACAGTCACCCGGCAAGTCGTGGCATCGCCCGCTACCCAACGCGAAATTAAAATTCCGGCTGAATTTAAAACCGTTACCCGTCAGGTGGTAGACCAGGCACCGAGCACGCGCATGGTGCCAGTGCCGGCGCGCTATGAAAACGTGACCAGCCGTGTGGTTGACCGCGAGGCAGCCGTGCGCGAAGAAACCGTGCCGGCGGTGTACAAAACCGTCACGCGCCAAGTGATTGACAACGCAGCCAGCACCCGCGAGATTGACGTTCCGGCTCAGTACCAAACCTTGTCAACCAAAGCGATTGTGTCGGAGGCCAGCGAACAGTGGCGCTCTATTTTGTGCGAGACCAACGCCACCGCTGGGAAAATTATCGAGATTCAGCAAGCGCTGTCAAAAGCGGGCTACAACCCCGGCCCGATGGACGGCGTGATACGTGCGCAAACCATGCGTGCAGTGAACGGCTACCAAACCGCCAAAGGCTTGCCGGTAGACGCTTACCTGAACATGGAAACAGTGAAGTCGCTGGGCGTATCGCCTAAGTAAAGCCCGCCGCCAAAGGCGTCACTACTTTGTGTTTAAGCCTCCTGGCGTGAGTCAGGAGGCTTTTTTTGTCAATACAGGTTCGAGCCCAGACCAAAGCCTATGCCGCTTCTTTGTAAAACACGCCTGCATTCAACCCACGCCCGGCCATTGGCGCCACAGCATTGGCGATAGCGTTGATATGCTCTGGCGTGGTGCCGCAGCAGCCGCCCACAATATTGACCAGCCCGTCAGCCGCAAACTCACGGAGCAGGCGCGACGTGACATCGGGTGTTTCATCAAAGCCGGTGTCGCTCATCGGGTTAGGCAAGCCGGCATTGGGGTAGCAACTGATAAACGTGTCGCCGGCCACGCGCGCCAGCTCTTGTATGTACGGGCGCATCAGTGTTGCGCCGAGTGCGCAGTTCAGGCCCACCGCCAGCGGCTGGGCGTGGCGCACGCTGTGCCAAAACGCGGTGACGGTTTGCCCGCTCAAAATGCGGCCTGATGCATCCGTGACTGTGCCGCTGATGATGAGCGGCAAGCGCTCGCCTGAGTTGTCAAAGTATTCGTCAATCGCAAACAGCGCAGCCTTGGCATTGAGCGTGTCAAAAATAGTCTCAACCAGCAGAATGTCGCTGCCCCCCTTGACCAGCGCTTCGGTTTGCTCGTAATACGCTTTGCGCAGCTCTTCAAAACTGGTGTTGCGCGCGCCGGGGTCGTTGACGTCGGGGCTGATGCTGGCGGTTTTGGGGGTGGGGCCTAGCGTGCCCACCACGAATCGCGGCTTGTCTGGTGTGGAGTATTTGTCGCACGCCGCGCGTGCAATGCGGGCTGACTCGACATTCATTTCTATGGCAAATTCAGCCATGTCGTAGTCGGCTTGGGCAACCGTGGTGGCGCCAAAGGTATTGGTTTCAATCATGTCAGCGCCTGCAGCCAGGTACTTTTCATGAATGTCGGCAATCACGTCTGGGCGGGTAAGGCTGAGCAGCTCGTTGTTGCCTTTGACGTCTTTGTGAAAGTCTTTGAACCTTTCCCCCCGATATTGCGCTTCATTTAACTTGAAGCGTTGAATCATCGTGCCCATTGCACCGTCAAGAATGGCGATGCGTTTGGCAAGAATGTCGGGGAGCTGTTGGCCGCGGGTGTAGGTGATGGCGTTCATCTTTTGATTTTAAAGCCGAGCCATTACCAAGTTGCTTTCAATGACAATATGGCACTAGCTTAAACACCATGAAAAACCTGAACTCTAAAGAAGCTGCCGCCTGGCTGCAAAACCACCCTGACGCGCTGTTTGTCGACGTGCGAATGGAAATTGAGTCGCTGTACGTGGGTCGCCCGCCCGGCGTGGTGAATGTGCCGTGGTACGAATACCCTGACCTGCAGCCCGACGCCGTAGCGTTTGCAGATGCCGTTGCGCGCGAGGCGACTGGCAAAGACCAGCCCATGCTGCTTATTTGTCGTTCGGGTCAGCGCACGGTGGCAGCAGGCAAGGCACTAGAGGCCGCCGGGTTTACCGATGTGCAGCATGTGGTGCATGGCTTTGAGGGGGACCTGGATGCGCATTTCAAGCGGTCGACTGTGTCGGGTTGGCGCTTTGATGGATTGCCGTGGGAGCAAATGTAGGTTTTTGCCAAACATGGCAAAAAAAGCCTGAAAATGGTGCTTTTTAGGCATTAAATGTGGCTCTGGATCAATAAATACGGGCGCGAGCAGCTCCTATAACAATAGCAAATACCGATTGCCATTTTGACTGAACTGATGCAGCACACGTCCCCGTTGAGCATATTGAACGACGTCTTCGGCTACCCGGATTTCCGGGGTCCGCAAGCGGCCATCGTTGACCATGTGGTGAACGGCGGCGATGCGCTGGTACTGATGCCTACGGGCGGCGGCAAGTCGCTGTGCTACCAAATACCGGCGATTGCACGGCAAAACGCGGGCCACGGCGTGACCATCGTCATTTCGCCACTGATTGCGCTAATGCACGACCAGGTCGGGGCGCTGCATGAAGCAGGCGTGTCCGCTGCCTTTTTAAATTCAACGCAAAGCTATGAAGAAAGTGCCGCGCTTGAAGGGCAATTGCAACGCGCCGAGCTGACCATGCTGTACGCCGCGCCAGAGCGCATCAACACACCACGCATGAAGGAGCTGCTGCGCGGGTTGAACGCACGAGGCAAACTGAGCATGTTCGCGATTGACGAGGCGCATTGCGTCAGCCAGTGGGGCCACGACTTCAGGCCCGAGTACCGATCTTTAAGCCTGCTGCACGAAATGTTTCCCGATGTGCCGCGCATGGCGCTGACGGCGACTGCCGACGCGCTGACTCGGCAAGACATGGTTGAGCGGCTAAAGCTCGAAGACGCGGCGCATTTTGTGTCGAGCTTTGACCGCCCGAACATCCGTTACACGATTGTTGAAAAGCTCGACGCCACACGCCAGCTACTGCGTTTTATTCAAACCGAGCATGCAGGCGAGGCGGGCATTGTGTATTGCCAGTCGCGCAAGCGGGTAGAAGAAATTGCCGACATGCTGCAAGGCGCGGGCATCAACGCCATGGCCTACCACGCCGGGCTTGACTCGGCATTGCGACAACAGCGCCAGGACAAGTTTTTACGCGACGACGCTTGTGTGATGGTGGCCACCATTGCTTTTGGCATGGGCATTGACAAACCCGATGTGCGTTTTGTGGCGCACCTGGACATGCCCAAAAACATCGAAGGCTACTACCAGGAGACAGGCAGAGCAGGCCGTGATGGTTTGCCCGCCAACGCGTGGATGACCTACGGCTTAGCTGACGTGGTGAACCAGCGCCGCATGATTGACACCAGCGAGGCGGCTAGTGAAGAGTTCAAGGTCGTGATGCGCGGCAAGCTGGACGCGCTGCTCAGTTTGGCTGAGGACAC
>JANOWB010000264.1:0-8030 GCA_031417695.1 Polaromonas sp. | reverse complement strand
CGATGACCATCAAATCAAGCAGTAAGCACAAGGGGTAAAGCAATGGCACTCACCAGAAATTTCAAAGAAACCGTCCTGCAGCGTGTGCAAAGCGACGCTTCATTTGCGCAAGCTCTCCTGGACGAGGCTGCGACCTTGTTCCTCAACGGTGAACCAGAAACTGCTCGCCTGATTTTGCGCGACCTGGTCAGCGCCACCATTGGTTTTGAACAGCTTGCGAAATTAACAGCCAACCCCAGCAAAAGCCTACACAGGATGCTGTCGCCCACGGGTAACCCCAGCATGGACAACCTGGCAGCTATTTTCCGTGCGGTGCGCGAGAGGCTTCAAGTCAACCTGTCCGCGCACTCAGTTGCGGCTTGATGACTTGTTTGGCCCGGGGCAGCTTTCGACGACAAAGCGGAAGTGCAGTGTTTTGATGTCATCGCCACAAAGCGGTCACTCGATTGAAGTGATTTGACAACTAGGCGGGTGACTGGAAAGCAGCGGGTGCGAGTTCAGCAATCATCGAAATCAGCGCCACATTGCCGACACCCAATATGCCGATGTAAATGTCAGGTATGAAGCGAGCCATTTGGATAGCCCTATGTCGGCAGTCAGTCTTCAAGAGCCATTCCCAGCCAAAAAACTTATGTTGGCTAACGACGACAGGTCACCTCACTTGTGTTTGTCTTGTGTCGATCAAGGGCAAAAGTTCAAAAGCTATCGTCACAGGTTGGTTAAATCGTTCTACATGTGGATCGGTCCCAAACCTCAAAAGTACCATTATGGCGACTGTCACTTTAACTGCCACTGTCTCTGCCCCCGCTGCAATTCGACGACAAGCGAAATCCTCGCGAAGAAAACGACCCAAATAGTCCCAGCAAAAACCAACGCTGATTTGCCCGAACACGACGACTGGCGTCAAAGCTAGAACTGGCATAGCCCCAAGCGCGATGGCGTAAACGGAAATGGAAAGCAAGCCCGCCGTGAGACCAGTTCTCTGAATGGTTGGGTAAGTGTGTTTGATCCGCTTAATGTAAAGCTTAACGAAGCGATTGGAGATCCTACACAATACATAAATTTACTAACAAGTAATCCAAGTTATTGTCCGCACCCCGTAGATCAGTTTTGAATGGGCGCCAGTTTTTTACTGGGTTTGAAATTTGCTGAAATACAGTGACGCCCACCTGGCTGGAAAGGTCAAATTTCGTCGACTCCACCAACCAATCTTGCGACAGAGCGCAGTGGTGCTTTTCATTCGCTGAGTCGCCGCCCGCCAAGCGACAAAACCTCACTGGCATGGACGATCGTTGCGGCCATTTCTTCGATAGTCGTACGCTTGCTCATGGCCTGTTCGCGAATCAGATCGTAGGCCTGCGTGTCAGAAATATTGTGAGCATTCATCAAAACGACTTTGGCATCAGACAGATGCCGCGCCCCAAGCAGTTTGGCTTCAACCTTGCGCAATCGGCGCGTCAGAGATCGTTTTTCCTTATGGGTTTCACGCGCGAGTACCAATGCCGTCAACAGGCCGAACGAACGAACTGGCGAAGGCAAAACTGATTGGGCACCTAAAGCTAGAACTGCATCGACAATAGTGGGGTTTTCATAGGTCACTACGGCTATTATGGTGGGAGCATCTTCATTCAGCGCCCACTCAAAACGCAAACCAATGATGTCCGGCCGCACGGCTATAAAGGCGATGTCGATACCTGCTGGTAGTACCTGCACGGGGGGCCAAAAAGCCTGTACTTGACAACCGATGCGCTGCAGCTGTTGGGTTAACTGTATGCCATCCGCATCATCGGGATGGATTACTACAATTTTGAGTGAGCGAAGTTCTTTCAGTTGCGGAGGGGTTACCCGCAATGTGTGGCGCGTAACACCGCTGTCGTTCATCAGATAGCCAGCGTGTCAAGCTTAGCTGTCCAGTCACCAAGCGAATGCGTAACCAGATAGGGGTCCGGGTAGACCGAGCGAGTGGCTTGCCGCACGATAGTGAATTGACCCTCGGTATTCACACGGCCAATGCGTGGATATAGGCAAGTGTGGTGGTTTGTTGGATCGATTTTGATGCGGCCCTGGGGCGCATCAAATTCGCTGCCCAGGATATGTGGAATCAGTTGCGCAATACCTTCATCACCGGACTGGCGCAATGCATTGGCAAAGATGTGCATCTGGAAGTAGGCTGCCTCCCAACAAAGATTAGGCACGCTCGAACCGTCAAAGCGCTCACGCAATCGCGCAAGACAACGAAGGTTTACATCTGACTGGATCGACTGAAAGTAAGGCGCGGATGTGTAGTGGCCTGTTGCTATGCCGCGCTCCATCTGGGAAATCTCTGCCTCGGAGGTGGTCAGGCTGGCGATAGGCATGCTCTTTGGATCAAACCCCGCATTTGCATAGGCCCGGTACAAAGCTGCGGTAGATTCGCCCACCACGGTAGAGAAAATGAAGTCCGGCTGCTTGTTGCGAATGTCGGCCATGACGTCAATATAGTCCTTATCCGTTGCATTGAGCGCCATGTACCGCTCAGCAAGCTTCTCACTGCCTTGGCGTTGTTGCACCAGCTCGCCCATGATGCGGTTCGATTCATAAGGATAAATGTAGTCCGAACCGATCAGGTATACGCGTGCGCCGAAATTGGACGTCATAAATTCTGCAAGCTGAACACTGTTCTGGTTTGGTGCAGCGCCGGTGTACATCACATTGCTTGAATACTCAAACCCCTCGTACAGCGTGGGATAGAACAACAGCTTGTTCCACTTTTCGATCACAGGAATCACAGCTTTGCGGCTACTGGACATGTAGCACCCAAAAATCACATTGACGCCATCTTGCACGATCAGCCGCTCGGTCAGTTCGGCATATCGCGAGGGAGTGGATTGAGGATCGTACCGAACGGCCACCACTTCGCGCCCATCGATTCCCCCGGCCTCGTTGATTTCCAGGATGCCGAGCAGTGCGCCCTGCAATTGCGATAGCCCGATGGTCGAAGTGACGCCCGTTTCTGAGTACAGGATACCGACGCGAATGGGGTCTTTATTAGCCACGATGCGGCCTTGTTCCGATGGATCTGTTCATGATTGATGGTTCTGTCATTGTCTATTCCTTATCTCAATTTGATGCGAGCCGCGCAGGCACGCTGCAATTGGGCGGGCAGGCCGCGTGCATTGGTCGCGACGCATTAGTTGAGTTCGTAGAAGCTGCGCCGGGCATACGCGCCTGCTCCTACCACCAAGCATTAGCTGCATTTTGGCTCGCCGCATTGCAGGGACGATGTGAGTCGAGTAGCTTGCCTGCACCGAGGCGACCTCAGCGCGCGATACTGCTGTTGACTTCGCGCCGAACTTGATCAGCTGATTGCAATAGATCTCGGCCTTGATGTGCAACTGCGGCATCTTGTATTTGACGACCACGACGCCAACCTTTGCTGTTTTATATGTCACCATATCTTCATGACCTAGCTCCTTTGGCTGGTTGAGTTTTAAATGGTCAGGAAAGACCTGACCGTTTACGCAAATACACAGGCTGCGATTCAAAGGCAGCCGGCCAAATACGCTTCAGCCTCGTCTGCCAGCGTGAAGCTCCGCGAATAAAAAGAAACTTGTCATGCCTTTTCAAGCTCCGGCGGTTTGCGGTGCCTGGTTCCCTGTTCGTAGGCGTATGCGATAGCAAGCATGTCGGCTTCACTCCACTGCCGCGCAACAATAACGAGGTTGAACGGAGCGCCGGAGGCGTAGAAGCCTGCCGGTATGGTTACCGCTGGCAGGCCTGCAATGTTTACTTCGCTGACCACCATCCCGTCGATGGTTTCGGTTCCGTGCAGTGGACCTAAAGGACCACGCATTTGCGGGTAAATGACCGCATCGAGCCCATGCTTGTTAAAAACTGCGTTGAATGTGTCGAGATAGGTTTCCCTGAGAGCGATGAACGACGTCATATCCGTGGGCGTGGACGGGAACTTTGCCGATTCGACGAACGCGGGCACATGACTCATATAGCTCAACGTGCCCTCTGGCCCGAAAGCGTCTTCTTTTTGCGTTGCCTTGGCGAAGTCGGCGAACGTCTTCAAAGCAACATTCGATCCCATACGCTCAAGATATTTCTGGATGTCATAGGCTATTGATTCCATGCCACGCGCGTCAAACTCGGCCCCTGGCAATACCGCCTTTCGCAATTCCATGAACCCGGAACCAGCGAACGGATCCTCAACAAGGTCTGCTCCAAGTTTTCTCAGTTCTCCCTGGGCGCGCGCATACAGGCTTCTGGTCTCTTCTGCAAACGTCGAGGCACGCCAGCCCGGCCCATAAAGACCGATGCGCTTTCCCTTCAGCGCATCGTTGTTCAGTTTCGACGCATAACCGCCTTTCGGAAGTTTGCCCACACTTGCGGCCGTCTTTGGATCCTCCATCGAGAACCCAGCAAGTGCGTCCAGAGTTAGTGCTGCGTCTCGCACACACCGCGCGATAGGCCCGACAACGTCACGAAGGCTGGAGAGCGGGAAGACGCCTGCGTTGGGAACAAGCGCGAAGGTGGGCTTTATACCCACAAGGCCTTGCGCCGAGGCCGGGTTCTGGATCGAGCCAGCGGTCTCTTCCGCCAAACCGAGCACGCAGAAATTGGCACCAACTGCAGTTGCAGTCCCAGCGCTGCTGCCTCCGGGTAGAAACTTCCGGCCAGCCGAGTTGTAAGTAGAGCCAGCCCAGCTACCGTTGGCGTGCGATCCAGTGTGGCTGAGCACCGGAATGTTGGTCTTACCCAGAATCACAGCGTCTGCTTTTCGCATGCGGGCCACTACTGGAGAATCGGTCTCGGGGAGCAGGTCGACACCACCGGTCTTGCTGTAGAGAAGCGACCAGCCACCCGTGGTCGGGAAACCTTTCATGTCCATGGCTTCCTTGACTACAACCGGCACCCCTGCAAGCGGCCCGAGTTTTTCACCAGCAGCGCGGCGCGCGTCGATTGCGCGTGCTTCTTCAACCGCGTTCTCGTTGAAAAAGACGATCGCGTTGTAGGCTGGGTTGAATTCCGCGATGCGCTTCAGATAAGCCTTGGTTAGCTTTTCTGAGGTGAAGGTGCCGCTGGCGAAACCCGCTTGAACCCGCTCGACAGTCAGTTCAGTCAGGTCGATGACATCTAAATTTACGTTGCTCATTTTGGCTCCACTTAGTTAAGTTTGTAGGGTTGATGGGGTGATGGCGATCTCAAACGGTCAGGAAAGACCTGACTTTTTCTTGGTCGAGGCCGGCACGCAACTCGTCATGTACGATGCGCCCACGGTCGATGACCAGAAATCGGTCCGCTAGGTCCAGCGCGAAGCTCAGGACCTGCTCAGAAAGGACAATGGCGAAACTGCGCTCCTTGCGCAGTACGTTGAGCGTTTGCGCCAGCTCCTTGATGATCGAAGGCTGGATGCCTTCGGTTGGCTCGTCCAGAATCAAGACTTTGGGGTCTGAAATCAGTGCACGTGCAATCGCCAGCATCTGCTGCTGGCCGCCCGAGAGGTTGCCGGCCTTGCGGTGTTTCATCTCGCGGAGCACAGGGAAAAAACGGTAGAGGTAGTCAGGAACCGTACGGTGACCTGAATGCTCAGCGCCCGTCAGAATATTCTGCTCCACCGTCAGGAAGGGAAACACCATGCGCCCTTGAGGCACAAAGGCGAGCCCCTGCTTGACACGCTTGTAGCTAGGCTGGCCTGTCAATTCATGCCCGTTTAGCCGAATGTGGCCAGAACGCGTTGGCAGTAATCCAATCAATGACTTCAGTAAAGTCGTCTTGCCCATGCCGTTACGCCCCATCACAGCGATGCAATCATTCGCGCCAACCGCCAGCGAAATATCGTGAATCACTTGGGATTCACCGTAGGCGACGTTAAGTTGCGAGACTTCAAACATGGCAGCGCTTTCTTTCAATGACCAAGATAGACATCAATCACACGCTGGTCCGACTGAACCTCGGTGGCGCTACCTTCGCTGAGCAACTTGCCCTGATGTAACACCGTTACCTTGTGAGCAATGCGCTTGACAAAATCCATGTCGTGCTCGATCACCACAACCGATTTGCCATTGGCAATCCGGCTAAGCAGATCGCCGGTTTGCTCCCGTTCGCGCGGGCTCATGCCAGCCACCGGCTCGTCTAACAACAACAGCTCGGGTTCCTGCATCAGCAACATGCCAATTTCGAGCCACTGCTTTTGCCCGTGACTGAGCTGGCCAGCACGTCGGCCTAGCTGATCGCGCAAATACACCTCCCCAGCCATCGCGTCGATGCGCTCGCGCACCTCGGTTGTGCGGCGGAAGGTGAGCGACTGAAACAAGCCGTGCATTTTGGGCAGCGATATTTCAAAATTCTCGAACACCGTGAGGTCTTCATAAACAGACGGCGTCTGAAATTTACGCCCAACGCCGGCACGCACGATCTGGTGCTCGCTCATTCGGGTCAAATCAAGGCCGTTGAACAAAACACGGCCAGTTGTTGGCTTAGTCTTGCCGCAAATCATGTCCAGCAGCGTGGTTTTACCTGCGCCGTTCGGTCCGATGATCACGCGTAATTCGTTGCGTTCAACCGACAGGCTCAAGGCATCTACGGCCTTGAAACCATCAAAGGACACAGTTAGTTCTTCAACCCGCAAAACCTGTTCACGGGGAGACGTAACAGCGTCGCTTTTGACGAGCAGCTGCCCCGTGTCTGTGTTTGTCGGCCGGGGAGCCAGTTGGGAAGTTATCACCGTGCTCATGACTGTGCCGCTTTTGCCTTGCGTTGCCATGGAAGGTGATCAGTCAACCCGGCAAGTCCATTGGGCATGGCCCAGACGACAAGGATAAAAATCGCCCCGAGAAAATAGAGCCAGCCTTCAGGAAAGATCTCTGACAGATAAGACTTCAGAAACCCGATCAGCAGGGCACCGACAACGGCCCCCGGAATCGACAGCCGTCCACCGACGGCTGCATAGATGACCATCTCTACTGAAGCGACCACACCGATCACGCCAGGGGCGATCAAGCCGACCTGCAAGCTGTAGAACGCACCGCCAATCGAGGACAGAACAGCTGCGACAGCAAATACAAAGGCTTTCATGTGGGCCGTGTCGTAGCCGCTAAAACGCACGCGGTCCTCACGGTCCCTGATGGCAATCAGGATTTTGCCGAATCGGCTGCGCACGATGGCCAGCGAAATCACCATCACCAGCACCATCGCTGCTACTTCGATGAAATACATCGTTCGTTTAGCTGTGTCACTCAGGATGTCCCAGCCCAGCAGCGTGCGGAAGTCCGTAATGCCGTTGGCCCCCCCCGTGTCGCCTTGCTGGCCGATCACCACCACGGTGAGCGTGAGTGCAAGTGACAGCGTGACGATGGCAAAGTAAACACCGCTTACGCGCTTGCGAAAGATAGCGTAGGAGAACACATATGCCAGCACCGCCGGGATCAACAGGAGGGCGATCAATGTCCATCCCAGTGAGTGAAACGGTTGCCACCAAGCGGGGAGATGCTCTACGCTGCTCCACACCATGAAGTCAGGCAGTTCCGGCGTGGATGCTTCCAGCTTCAGAAACATAGCCATCATGTAGCCGCCCAGACCGAAGAACATGCCCTGACCCAGGCTGAGCACACCGCCATAGCCCCAGGTCAGAACGATGCCGACCGCCACGAAACCGAAGGCAAGATACTTGCCGATCAGGTTCAAACGAAACGGGTCGAGCGAAGCGGGCAGCACGACTGCCAGCAGCATTGTGACCAGCAGCACCGCTAGAACATCGGAACGACGTTGCATATTTGGCATGGTGTCAGTTCCTTGAACGCACAGCAAAAAGACCATTGGGCCGGAAATAAAGTACCACGATTACCAGCAGCAGGATGGTGGCTTTGGCCATGGAGCCACTCAGGAGGAATTCCATCCAGGTTTGCGACTGGGCTATGGCAAAGGCCGACAGGGCAGTACCAAAAAGACTTTGCACGCCGCCAAAAACAACCACGATGAATGAGTCGACGATGTACAGCTGACCAGTTCCGGGGTTGGTTGATCCGATCATGGTGAACACGCAA
>JANOWB010000263.1:0-7206 GCA_031417695.1 Polaromonas sp. | reverse complement strand
CGTTTTTGAAAAAGGAACTCGATGCCGGTAGGCCCGTGATCGTGGATTTCAAATACATCGGCCCGCAATACGCCGGCGGCTTCGCGGGCCACACACTCAGCGTGTGCGGCTACCTCGCGGCGGAGAATCTCTACATCCTCTGCAACCCCGCCGTCGCGTCGCCGGGCCTCCAACTCATCACCGCCGCCGATTTGAAATAAAAGAAATTCATAAAACCCAAGAAGACTGGCAGCGCCTGATAGCCGTTGCCGACCGCTTAATCGTGCTGCAACCCGAGTCATGGACAGAGTACCGCGACCGCGGCCTGGCCCTGGCAGCCCAAGGCCACACCAGCCGCGCAGTGGCTGATTTGGAAAAGTATCTGTTCCATGCCGAGCACGCGCCAGATGTGAGCGGTGTGTCGCAGCGGCTGGCTGAGCTGCGGCGGGCTACGAGTTAGACGGCCAAACCAGCGGGGCCGCACGCGGGAAGTTTTCAGTTGCTATTAAGTCAAGAGCTGCTTGCGCCCGTATTTATTGGGCTGGAGGTTGTTTTGGCACCCAAAAAAGGCGGTGGTCTCAACCTCCAAGTGCAACAGAAGGCAGTTTAAGCTGCTTGGCCCAGTAGGCCTTAAAGTCAAACTCACCCTCAGGCAAGAACAGCTCAGCCGGGCATTTCCAGCCCAGCGATTTACGCGGCCTGGCGTTGAGCTCGAAAGCAATTTCGTCCAACTGCGCTTGGCTGTAAATGCTCAAATCTGACCCCTTGGGCAAATACTTCCTGAGCAAGCCGTTGGTGTTCTCATTGATGCCCCGCTCCCACGGACTGCGCGGATGGGCAAAGAACACCTTCATACCTGTTTGGCGTGTCAGATGTGCATGGTCTGCCATCTCACGGCCCTGGTCGTAAGTCAAAGACAGACGCATCTGCGCATCGACCCGTTTGAGTACGCCAATAAAGCCATTGGCTGTACAGGCTGCCGTTGCATTGTCCAGCTGCACCAGCAGCGTAAACAAGGTCTTGCGCTCGACCAGCGTGCCCACCTGAGAGCGGTTAAACGCGCCTTTGACCAAGTCGCCCTCCCAGTGGCCGGGAACCAGGCGATCATCAACAGACGGGTCGCGCTCTTCAATGCTGGTCATGCCCAAGATCAGAGCGCGCCTGTCCTTGCCTGCTGCGCGAGGCCTGCGGCCTTTGCGCTGCTTGCTGAGCATGCCAATGACCTCCTGGCGTAGCTCACCCTTGGGCATGGCATAGATGGCGGTGTAGATAGTTTCGTGGCTGATGCGTTGGGCAACGTTCATACGCGCCAGTGTGCCGCTAACTTGCTGGGGTGACAAACGCTTTAAAGCCCAATAGACACTTTCCCACAAGGCATTGCCTTGGCCTGGCAAATTGTCAACGACAAGTTTGCGCGATGTTCGGGGCTTGCTGGCCAGGGCGCAGGCGCGTTTGTGAGCCGCTTCGCACCAGTAGCCGTTGATGCCTCGGGTGCGCAGCCTGGCTAATGAAGTCGCCGCTGCGGGGCCGTGCCAGCCACAGCGCTTGAGCTCACGGCTGATGGTCGATGGCGCACGCAGCAAAGTCCGGGCAATCGCCCGGACTTTGAATCCCAACTCAAGATGAGCCTGTATCTGGGCGCGCTCCAGATCGCTTAGATGGCAGTAACTGTTTGGCATACAACACTCCTTTGATGGATTTAGGATACTGTTGCACTTGGAGTTTGAGACTGCCGGCGGTTTGAGAGCATTTTTGCGGTTAATGCACTGAAACTTGCACTGCGACCAGACGGTGGAAATTTGTCAATCTTGCCTTGGGGCGTTGGGATTCCGCTGTTCCACAGCGACGAGTTACTCGCTGGTTATTCTCGACTTGAGAATGTGATGACGAAAAACCTAACTGCCTTGCCCTGTGTGCCCCCCTTGCCCTGTGACCCCTTTGCCACTTGCTCGGGCTATTGGCCGCATCCGCGCTGGCTGTGGCCCTTTGGCCGAACTGGCTGGAAGCTTCTTCTCGAACCTGAAAAACGAGTTAGTGCACCACTGTGACTTTGCAACTCGTGATGAGGCAAGGGCGGCTATCTTTGACTACATCGAGCTGTTCTATAACCGCAGCCGCACTCATCAATCACTCAATTACCATTGTCCTGTGCAATACGAGCGGATGTACTGCGGCGCTTAATTTGGCTGTCTGTGGAACCTGGGTCACCTCAGTCTGACCCTCATTGTTTTGCTCATTGTTGTGCTGAGCGCGTTCGCTGGCGTGTGTCATCAGCAGCGTTTCTCAGGCACCAGCGTGTAAGGCCGTACAGTGGTAAGTGAGCGAGGTCATGAAGATTTGCGCAAGGCGCTGTACATGCCCGGCATGGTGGCGATTCGCTACAACCCGTTCATCAAAGACATGGCTGCGCGCTTGAAAGCCAAAGGCATGGTGCCAAAAGCGATCATTGCTGCTGCGATGTACAAGCTGAATCACTTGATTTATGGGGTGCTGAAAACGCGCCAGCCGTTTGATGCAAACTGGGCTAAAAAAGCCACTGAAGTCATTGAAATCGCGGTAGCAGTTGTTGTGCCACTGAAAATTAATGCGCCGAGGCTTGACTTTCAAGACGGTATCTGCCCCCAAAGCTTTTTCTAAGGCTTTTTTCTACGGCTTTTTTCCAATTAGAACTAGAAGGCTGCACAGCACCACGGAAGCCACGACAAATTCACTTTTACTAAAAAGTACAAGAGAAACCCAATCAGGCAAAATCAGAGATCGGCCTAGTAGAAGACCTAGGCTGAGCAGGATTGACGCACTCAAAATAGCAAGTGACGGAAACATTATTTTTCTCTTTAAAATCCCCGCCGTCGCACCTACGCCTGCCAATACCGTGGCAGCAAGTACCGCTAAACAAATTGCCAGCACTGCGTAGAAGTCTGATGTACTTTCGATTCCGTCACGAAACTGCAAAGTCTTGTACAACGCTAGAAATGCATCAATTGAGAATATGCTGGCTACGACTACAGTCGTCCACTGCAAACCCGTCAAGATTTTGGCTTTGATCATTTGAGTTTACCGGGTAACAAACGGCCCATGGCTGAACCAAAGGCGCAGCTTGCTTTACAAGCCAAGATGCGTTGATTCTTGCGCGCTCCCAGAATGTCATTTCTTTCCGGGTCACCGCAAGCTTTTACGTCATCACCATGCGTCATTTCGCATGCCACCTCGCATTTTTTCTGTGCATTTAGCAGGGAGTAAGTTCCATAGCCAGTGACAACACCACTGACGATGATAGGAACTAAAAACGCGACTTCACCCGTCGGGTCAATCTTAGATATCGGATTCCCCTCGACATACCCAAATCGATTCAGCCCGCCACCGAGTCCGATTGGGTCTGGTTGAGTAAAGCGCCCTTGATTGGGTTGGTAGCTCCTAAAGTAGTTGTAGAACAACCCAGTCTCCTCATCAGCCATCTGCCCGGGAAACCGCAAGTCCAGCACCGCAGCCGGGGTTTGCGTAGCCAACAGGTTCGGCTGATTGGTAAACGCCCCAGTCGCACTGGTAGTCGGTTTAAGAATTCCCGTCGGCTTGTTATTGCCAAACGCACTGTACGGCCACTGCCACACCGGTTTGTTAAGGCTGTCGGTCATCAAGCGAGGCGTGCCCAAGTGATCAAAGTGAATCGCAAAGAACTTGCTGTTTCTGAACATACCCACCGGCACCGCACCGCCGTCTTCAGTGGGCAGCCAGAGGTATTCCGTGCGCCCCGTACCACTTGCGCTGCCGTTGTCGTATTCACCCAGCACTGCCCAGCTGGGTAGCTGGCCGTCTGCGTACATGTACGCGCTGCCCAGGCTGGCGTCTGTTTGGGCCTGCGCATACAGCCAGCCGAAGTTGGTTTTAAGCCAGGCTATGAAGCCGACTCCCAGCTCGGATTGGCTGGGCAGGTACTGGTCAGGCTTAGGCTCGCTTTTGAAAACTTGCTGGCCTTGGGCGTTGGTCAGGTATTTGATGCTGGCGGCTTCACCGTCTTTGAGGATTCGGACTTTGCTCAGGCGGTTGGCGGCGCTGCATTTACTATGAATTGAAGAGCTGGTCGCGCCCGTATTTTCTGGGCTACAGACTGCTTTAATACCAAGAAAGCATTGTTTTGGCGTGGTTTTAGGTTCAATGCAGCGAAACCTGCCCTTTGACCGGGTAGGTGACATCTATCAATCGTAACCTGAGGAGTTGGGATGGGCGAGTCCGCAGCTAGGAGCTGGCCGTCGACTGTCCGTTACGTGAAAATATGACACCATAAAAACCCAGCCTAATTTTTCGGCTGACCCGTTTTTCGGTAAGTTGGCAGCGTTACAACCGCACTTAAATCTTTTGGTAGACACTTGGATTGAGGCTATTTGTCTTCGCTAATTCATTGCCCTGCATCAAATCAATCAATACGCGCGCGCCTGATGCAAGGTCAAAGTTCAACAATACAACTTCTAATGTTAAGGGAGGATCAAACCACCGATTTGTCATCAGCACTCTTGTTATCTTCAGGACTGTGCCGAGGGGTATTGGACGCTTAAAACCAACCTCGGGACCAGTAAAGCCGGGCGGTGGCTGTAGCACCACTTGTTCAACATCACCTTTTGAATGCCGCCGAACACCATACGCATCCAAGCTCGCAACAACGCGATATTCCTGTCCGACAAGACTCTTGTACTGTTTTTGCTCACTGACATCTTCGTAGGTGGTTTGCATCCCACAGCCCGCTGATAGCAGCGGAACCCCTATTAAAAACAGATTTCGTCTGTTCAACATTTGATATTCCTTAACGGCGATAGAGGTTGCGGATGTTGATGTCTAAGTTTCTTAGCGAGTTTCCTGTCTCTTGGCGAATTGCGTCTTTGTACGCACCCGGCATTGTCGGAATATTGGCGCGCCAATCTGGAACGCCCTGTGATATCAATTGATCCACTCGGTCATCGTGGATTTGTCCGAAAGTTCGCCCAGCAGGAATGCACTGCTCTACAAACCGGCTGACGATGCCACCAGGTGGAACTACAGGATGCCCACGCCGGCCAACTGCGTAGTCTGCTGCCGAATCAGGGTTGCGATACCAATCAAGACCCTCGGGGTCACTACGGGTTAACGGATTCCCCCCCACATACCCAAATCTGTTGAGTCCCCCATCCAGCCCAATCGGATCATTTTGCGTATACCGCCCCTGTCCCGGCAGATAGTTTCTAAAGTAGTTGTAGAACAGCCCCGTCTCTTCATCCGCCATCTGCCCGGGGAATCGCAAGTCCAGCACAGCAGCAGGATTCTGCGTAGCCAGCAAGTTAGGCTGATTGGTAAACGCACCCGTCGCACTGGCGGTGGGTCTAAGTATTCCCGTCGGCTTGTTATTGCCAAAGGCACTGTATGGCCACTGCCAGACTGGCTTGTTGAGGCTGTCGGTCATCAAGCGAGGCGTGCCCAAATGGTCAGAGTGAATCGCAAAGAACTTGCTGTTTCTGAACATGCCAACCGGCACCGCACCACCGTCTTCAGTCGGCAGCCAGATGTATTCCGTGCGGCCCGTACCGCTGGCTGAGCCGTTGTCGTATTCACCTAGCACTGCCCAATTGGGCAGCTGGCCATCTGCATAGGTGTATGCACTGCCCAAACTTGCATCGGTTTGCGCCTGCGCATACAGCCAGCCGAAGTTGGTTTTGAGCCAGGCGATGAAGCCTGTGCCCAGCTCAGACTGACTTGGCAGGTACTGGTCGGGCTTGGGCTCGCTTTTGAAGACCTGCTGGCCTTGGGCGTTGGTGAGGTATTTGATGCTTGCTGCTTCGCCGTCTTTCAGGATTCGCACCTTTGCCAGGCGGTTGGCTGCGCTGCACTTACTATTAAATGAGGAGCTGCTTGCGCCCGTATTTATTGGGCTACGGGCTAACATTAGCTTAAAAGTAGGTTGTTTGATCTTATTTTTCCGATCAAGGCAACATGAATGATGTTCTGACAAAGCAAAGGACATGGATAACTCGTGACTTAAGCAATCTAGACCGCCCAGAGTCAGTCAGTTCTGCAGCCGGGCTTTCTAAAAATTAAGCGAAGAGTACTTTATCCACGTCGTATTCGCCTTTTGAAGCCAGCAATTGAAAGTCGGACGAATTCGAGTCAGAATCAAGATAGGTATGCGCAGCAAGCGGACTTTTGATTAGTTCCTTCAATTGCGCAGCTACGTTTATCGCTTCGTCTGCGGATATGTCCCACAGAAAAATATTTTCTTGTCTTTTCAAAGATCCTTTGTGTGATGCTGGTGTGATGTGTAAATCCAACATTTTCTGAACCTTAACAAATGGCACTGCCGCAAGGTTCACTATCTCTCGGTTTTGAATTTTTTCAATAAGCCAAGCAAGTGTCGTATTGTCTCCTGCCAGAAGAAGCGTCGGATTCGCGAAATCTGCAATTCCGACGTACAAAGTAAAGAGTTTTAGCGTCATTTTTTGACCGGCGGAACGCCGCCGTGAGGAATGTTTTGCCAAGGAGAGCTTGGCCTGTTATGGGGGTTGTAATCCCAGTGTGGGTTATGCCATTTGTCACTTGGCGACCAGCGCCATTCGCCGCCGTTCGGGTCCCAAAGACTCTGTCCACCTTTATCGCGCTCAGACGGTCGACTTGCCGGGCCGGGTTTGCATTGCCCGTCTGTTGGTGGATCAATACCTTGCGGGGGCAACCCTCGTGCTGGCGCATTGAACATTCGATCTAATCCGTAGCCAAGTATTCCCAGCCCAGCACCTATCGCCAAATCGGTTCCGGTGATGATCGCCGGGATAAATGGGATGACCATTGCGAATTGACCTGTTGGATCTGTGCGGGAAAGCGGATTCCCGTCTGCATACCCAAAACGATTGAGCCCACCCGCAAGCCCAAAAGGAACATTTTGCGTATACCGACCCTGGCTAGGTTGGTATGTCCTGAAGTAGTTGTAAAACAACCCAGTCTCCACATCAGCCATCTGCCCAGGAAACCGCAGATCCAATATGGCAGCAGGGTTTTGCGTAGCCAGCAAGTTAGGCTGATTGGTAAACGCACCCGTCGCACTGGCGGTGGGTCTAAGTATTCCCGTCGGCTTGTTATTGCCAAAGGCACTGTATGGCCACTGCCAGGCTGGCTTGTTGAGGCTGTCGGTCATCAAGCGAGGCGTGCCCAAATGGTCAGAGTGAATCGCAAAGAACTTGCTGTTTCTGAACATGCCAACCGGCACCGCACCGC
>JANOWB010000262.1:0-2691 GCA_031417695.1 Polaromonas sp. | reverse complement strand
GGCGGCGTACCAGCTCGGCGCGTGGGTCTTCAGCTTCTTGACCCTCCGCCACTTTTTTCGGCGGCAGCAGCATGCGTGATTTGATTTCAATCAGCATCGCGGCCATCAGCAAGTATTCAGCCGCCAGCTCCAAATTTGTGGTGCGAATTTCATCGACGTAAACGAGGTACTGCCGCGTTACCGCCGCCATGGGAATGTCGAGAATATTGAAGTTTTGCTTGCGAATCAGGTACAGCAGCAAGTCAAGCGGGCCTTCAAACGCCTCTAAAAACACCTGCAGCGCGTCAGGTGGAATGTACAGGTCGCGCGGCATGGCAAACAGCGGCTCGCCGTAGAGCCGCGCCAAAGCCACTTGGTCGACGACAAACGGCGAGTCAGCGCCTGGCGAGGCGGCTAAATCAAGTGTGTCGGGGAGGTGGGTTGCCATGCGTCAGGGGTTGTCGTTTGTCGTTTGCCGTTTACTGTTCGCCGTTTATTGCTATTATTTTATGAGCTGCTCGCGCCCGTATTTATTGGTCTAAAGGCCTAAAAGGCTTTGAAAACAGGCCCAAAATGACAATTATTTGGCGTTGTCGTGTTTTTCAGTGCCGTACACATAGGCTTGCTGCGCAACGGTAGCGTCTAAAAAATCAGCCTGTTCGGCCAGCTTCAGGTTTTTGTCCCACAGCAGGGCTCGCCCGGCGCGCTGTTCGGCCTCAAGTGTGGGCTTGTCAGCCTTCAGCTTGTCAATGAACTGCGTGATTTCAGACGTGTAGTCAGGGCGGCGAAAAAATGACATGGGCGCTTTAGGGTTGTGCCGACCGCGTCGGTATAGTTGACTGATTTTAACGAGGACGGCCATGCGACTTCAAAACGCGCAGAAAGTGATCTGGACTATGGGTTTGTTTGCTGCACTGGGCGGCTTGCTGGCTGGCTTGTCGGGATGCGACCCGCAGCGAATTACTGAGCTGGAAGAAGGCGTAGCCACCGAGGCCGACGTACGGGCCCGCTTTGGCGAGCCTGAGAAAGTGTGGGACGCAACAGATATGGCCAAGCTGCCGCAGCCCGGGGCCGCTGCAGTGCCAGGCGCACGCACCTTTGAGTACAACCGCCAGCCCGCAGGCGCGGTGAATTACATGATCACGCTGGGGCCAGACGGCAAGATGAGCGCGCTTAAACAGGTGCTGAAAGAGCAAACCTTTACGCAAGTGCTCCCCGGCATGCCAATGGAAACCGTGCGCAAAATGCTCGGCAAACCCATGAAGGTGCAGCGCTATGACCTGAAGCAGCAAACCCATTACGACTGGCGCTACCTGGTGCCGCCCAACAGCCCAACGATTTTCACGGTGGTGATTGACCAAAACCTGATGGTGGTCAGCACGGCCTCAGTGCTAGAAGAAGTGGCCAATCAGCCCAACCGGTAGCCTTTTTCATGTATCAGCCGGCCTGTAGCCCAATTAATACGGGCGCAAGCAGCTCATTTATTAATAGCATACAGCGGATGTTCGTATGGCTACAGTGCGAGGCCACGGCTAACGCCAATGCGGCCGCCGCGCCAGCACATCGTGCGCCACTGGCTGCAAGACCAGCAGCAACAGTGCCAACGCCAGAGGCACGGTGGTTATATAGCCCCAAAACTTGAAACCCAAGGCGCCGCACACAGCGCCGGTAAAAAAGCTGCTGATCAAGATGAGGTGCAAACGCAACTTGGGGCGATTGGCTCGCACGGGTTCTGTAGAGCTGGGTGAGTTGGACTGGGTTCGGTTGATGTACAGCAGCTTGCCCAGCTCAATGCCGAGGTCAGTCACCAGCCCGGTAACGTGGGTAGTGCGAATTTCGGCTTTCGATATTTTGGTAATGACCGCGTTTTGCAGCCCCATGATGAAGCACAGCACCAGCACGGTCAGCGGTACAAAAAAGTGTGCCCACAAACTGATCACTGCGCCGAAAATGCCAAAAATTAGCAGCAGCACAGACTCCAGCAGCAGCGGCAAACCGTAGGCGCTGGTCAGCTTTTCACGCAGGCCCCAATTAACCAGCCATGCAGTGGTCATGGCGCCAAGCAAAAATGCCGCTAGCGCGCCTATGCTGGCGGCGGCAAGCGCCAGCTCACCCAGCACCAGGTGGTCAGCCAGGCTTGAGACCACGCCGGTCATATGAGACGTATAGGTGCCCACTGCCAAAAAACCGCCGGCATTGGCTGCTCCCGCCACAAAGGCCAACACCGCGCCCAGCCGCGTGTTGGTTTGCACCGTGCGGTTGTTGATGTCTATCCAGCCGTGAATGTGGGGGTGCATGTGGCTGGTTAAGTCAAGGGCGAATGGCGCTCGGTTAGTTCCGCGTTACCGTACCCGCATGCCCGGAACAGCGCCGGGCAGCGGCTCAAGTACATAAATTCCCGGCTGTATTTTTTCGTCTGAATGGCTGGCGGCCAGCACCATGCCTTCGCTGATGCCGAACTTCATCTTGCGTGGCGCCAGATTAGCAACCATCACGGTGTGCTTGCCAATCAGGTCTGCAGGTTGGTAGGCGCTGGCTATGCCGCTGAAGACGTTGCGCGTTTTGCCTTCGCCCACATCCAGCGTCAGGCGCAGCAGCTTGACGGAGCCATCAACTGCTTCGCAATTGACGATTTTGGCGATACGCAGGTCTATTTTGGCGAAGTCGTCAATCGTGATGGTGGGGGCGATAGCTTCGCCCCCCGGATCACTC
>JANOWB010000261.1:0-3409 GCA_031417695.1 Polaromonas sp. | reverse complement strand
CAGCTGCTCGGTAGTGGCCACGGCTGACACGGCCACCGCCGGGCCCGTCACCCGCTGCACAATCACAAATTCTTCTTCATCGGTCGGGTAGTCAACCAGCACCTTCATCATGAAGCGGTCAACCTGCGCTTCAGGCAGCGGGTAAGTGCCTTCGGTTTCAATCGGGTTTTGCGTGGCCATGACCAAAAAAGGCGAGGGCACTTTGTGCGTCACGCCAGCAATCGTGACTTGCCGCTCCTGCATCACCTCAAGCAGGGCGCTTTGCACCTTCGCTGGCGCGCGGTTGATTTCGTCGGCCAGCAGCAGGTTGGTAAATACCGGGCCCAGCGATGTGCTGAAGTCGCCTGTTTTTTGGTTGTAAATACGCGTGCCAATTAAATCGGCGGGCACCAAGTCGGGTGTGAACTGGATGCGTTTGAAATCGCCGGTAATGGTGTTGGCAAGGGTTTTAACAGTAAGCGTTTTGGCAAGACCGGGCACACCTTCAACCAGCAGGTGTCCTTGCGCAAGAATGGCCACCATCACGCGCTCTAAAAACTTGTCTTGGCCCACGACGATGCGTTTGACTTCGTACAGGATTTGTTCCATGAGTTGGGAGGTGTTCTGGTGTTCCTGCATAGTTTTAGCCTTTTAATTCGGGTTCAAATTCGGGAGAGTTGATCAGTTTGAGGACAGAGCAATCGGCTGCTTCGCAGGTCGATTGGTCTGTCCCGCAAAATTTAAAAAGGTGGCATGCCGGCAGCCGATGCGGCGTTTTCAATGGGCACAGCAAAGCCAATACCCACAAAAGTCCTCTGCTGATTGGGGTTGTAAATCGCGGTGACGATTCCGACCACCTGCCCATCCATAGTGACCAAAGGCCCGCCCGAATTGCCTGGATTCGCCGCCGCGTCGAATTGAATGAGGTTGCGCATTTCCTGGCGACCCTCGGGTGAGCGAAAAGTTCGCCCCAAGCCTGAAATCACACCACTCGATGCTGACGGGCCAATGCCGAACGGATATCCCACTGCCATCACCTGGTCACCGGGCAGCAGCTCTGCGGTTGAACGCATCGTGGCGGCAGTCAGGTCATCGGGAATTTTGTGCGCCTGCAGCACTGCCAAGTCATTTTCGGGTTGTGCGCCCGTGATGGACGCAGTGCTGGTCATGCCATCGGCAAAAGTGATGTGAATGGTTTGCGCGTTTTGCACCACGTGCAGGTTGGTCAGAATGATGCCTTTGTCAACAATGACCACGCCGGTGCCCACGCTTTGCTCTTCTTCGTCACCGGCCTTGTTTTTGGTCATTCCTACAACCCGCACCACTGATGGGCTGATCAAAGCGTAAGCCTTGGCCGCTGGCGACGGCAAATCGGTGGTCTCCAGTGTTTTGAGTACTGCCGCATTGATCATTTCTTGGGTGAGTTTTCGCTCGCTGGGCCGCACTGACAGCGACAAGGTCACCGCCAACGTAAGTGCCAAAAGCCCGATGGCCGACCACAGCAGGTAAACAGTTCGGCCAGGGTTGCCTCGCGAAAACGCCTGCCGAAACCGCCCAATACGGCTGAGACGGACGATAGCCGCCGGCCCTGGGTCCGGAAGGTTTGGCGTTGCTGCCGAAGCGGGTTTTTTGACAGGGGAGCTGTACAGGGCAGGCCGACGCATACGCAATCCTGTGTAAGTTACAAAAGGGGCAAGGTAAAACTAACCGTATCATGAATTCAGGTTTTTTGCATCGGGCGTACGCCAGAGTTGTGGCGAATAGGTGTGTCAATATCTGTCCTGAAATTCTCGGCATTTCAACAAACCAGCTTGTTAACTCCTCCCGTCATGAATACCTGGATAGACACCCACTGCCACCTGGATGCCGACGAGTTCGCCACCGACATTGCTGAGGTGGTGGCACGTGCTGCCGCTGCTGGGGTGGTGCATTGTGTTGTGCCTTCAGTGGCGGTGGGCAACTTTGGGCTGACTCGCTTGCTGGCGCACGAATACGGCTACAGCTATGCGCTGGGCATTCACCCGTTGTGCGTGGGCAATGCGCAGGAATCGGATTTGGCGGCATTGGACGCCGAATTGACCTTGCGCCGAGCCGACCCCCGCCTGGTGGCGGTTGGTGAAATTGGCCTCGACTACTTCGTGCCCGAGCTAACGCAAAGCCCACTGCGGGAGAAGCAGGAAGCTTTCTACCGTCAGCAATTGGTGCTGGCTCGCAAGCATGCCCTGCCAGTGATCTTGCATGTGCGCCGTTCGGCTGACAAACTGCTCAAGCATTTGCGGCAACTGCAGCCGCCTGGCGGCTGGCTCGGTATTGCCCACGCTTTTAATGGCAGCGCCCAGCAGGCGAACGAGTTTTTAAAGTTGGGGTTAAAACTTGGCTTCGGCGGCACGGTTACTTTTGAAGCGGCCTTGCAAATCAGGCAACTGGCGGTCACGCTGCCGCTGGCTGGTTTGGTGATGGAAACCGATTCGCCTGACATCCCGCCGCAGTGGGTTTACAAAACCGCCGCTGAGCGTGCGGCGCATCAGCCGCAGGGCAGAAACGAGCCTGCCGAGCTGCCCCGCATTGCGGAGCAGGTGGCAATGCTTCGCGGCATCAGCGCTGCAGAGCTGGCCATCGCCACGCGGCACAATGCCCTTACAGCGTTGCCAAAGCTTAGTTTTTTATTAAATTGAGAGTGTTTTAGTGCCGTAGCCCAATAAATACGGGCGCGAGCAGCTCCTGAAATAATAGTAAATATAGCAATCAAAATGGCAAATCAACACCCTAACGCATGACCAAAATCGCCACTAAAAAAGTCATTACCGCCCCAGCGCCTTTGCCAGAGGTTAATTTTTCAGATTTTGGTGACGTTCGCTATCTTCATTTGGGCACCGACTGGGTGCAGGGCTCGATGTTGATTGACCAGCCCTACCAAATTGAACTTGAATATGTTCAGCGCATGATGGCGGGGCTGCTGTTTGTTGACGCCCGCGCTGTGCCCAAGCTGCATGCCATGCAGTTGGGCTTGGGCTCGGGCGCGTTGACCAAGTTTTGCTACAAAAAGCTTCGCATGGAAACCACCGCCATTGAAATCAATGCACAGGTGATCACCGCCTGCAGGGTGTGGTTCAAGTTGCCGAAAGACGATCTGCGGCTTAGTGTGATTGAGGCCGACGCGGCGCTTGAGATTAAAAAGCCCGTGCACCAGGGTACGGTTGACCTGCTGCACGTCGACTTGTACGACCACGAGGCCGCTGCGCCGGTGCTCGACAGTACCGCGTTTTATCAAGACTGCTATCAACTGTTGGCCGAAAACGGCGTGATGACGGTTAATCTTTTTGGCCGCAATTCCAGCTACGCACAGTCGCTAGCCAAAATTGCGGACGTGTTTGGCCCGCAAGCGCTGTGGGCTTTTACGCCCACCCGCGAAGGCAACACGGTGGTGCTG
>JANOWB010000260.1:0-2344 GCA_031417695.1 Polaromonas sp. | reverse complement strand
GTCATCAAACGGGTGCGTGCTAATGCCAACGCAACTCGACTAGTATCAATTGTGATCCAGCGCCGACCCCGCAGTTCGGCAACGTGGGCTGTCGTTCCGCTGCCACAAGTCGGATCGAGGACGAGATCGCCGGGGTCTGTGGTCATTAGCATGCAGCGCTCTATGACTTTTGCCCCAGTTTGAACTGCGTAGACTTTGGATTCTGTGAAACTTCCTGTACTAGTGTCATCCCAAACATTCGTAACCGACTTCACAGGAAAATCATCGATATATCGCTTGTAACGCAGCGTTGCCCCAGTGAACCCAAGACGATTTGCGACAGCCAAACAATTTAGACCCTGCTCATCCGTTTTAAAAGTACCTTTCGTCAAAGAGAAAGTTTTATCTCGAAATGTGTATTTCTTTAAATCTCCAGAACCAGCAGGTCGTGGCGATGTGATGTTATCCATCGAAAAAATACGCGCACCCAAAGGGATCAAGTCCGGGTTCGCATATTCATCGGGAAGCACGTTTCGCTCTTCACCACCGGGAAGATCCAAATACTTATAAATCGCATCGGGCGTACCTGCCTTTGGCAAATAGACAGGGTGAAATTTAACCTTGGATTTATCCCGTGCGTACCAAATCAGAAAATCGTTGACGCTGGAAAGTAAATCTCCAGAAGCAGATGTGGTCTTATTAAAGCTAATGATGCTCAAGCAATTCTCTTCCCCAAACACCTCATCCATCACCTCCCGCACGTGGTGCAGGTTTTCATCCGATATCTGCACAAACACCGAGCCGCTTTCAGCCAGCAGCTCCCGCGTCAGCAGGAGGCGGTCACGCAAATAGGTCAGATAGGAATGCAGGCCCAGCTCCCAGGTGTCGCGGTAGGCCTTGACCATTTCGGGCTCGCGGGTTAGGCCCTGGTCGTCGTTGTGGGTCACGTCGCGCTTGCGTACAAAGGGCTGAAAATTCGAGCCAAACTTCACGCCGTACGGCGGGTCGATGTAGGCCATCTGCACCTGGCCGCCCATGTTTTCATAGTGCAGCAGCGAGTTCATCACCACCAGCGAGTCACCCAGCACCATGCGGTTTTGCCAGCCGTTGGGGTGCTCGTAGGCTTTCAGCAACTGCTCAGGCAGACTGCGCTCGGGGTGGCCAAAAAATTCATTCACCCAGTCACCCTGGCTTGAGAGCTTGTGGCGCGACACCGAATCCAGAATCGCCTGCGTGGACAGCCGCTCATGGATGAACATCGGCAGCGTCGGCACGTCAAAACTCAGGCGTTCGGCCTTGCCAGCCCAGTTCAGAAACGGTTTTGACAAGGCTTTCAGGGCTGCAGCCCCCTCTCTTCCTGCGCGGAGTGCTCCGTTTTGCATAGCAACCAGCTTGGCCCGGGTTTGCTGCAACAAGCCGCTCAGGTCTTGTGTACTCTGGCTGGGCTGCGCGGTGGCGAGTTGCTTTTCCACCTCGACCAAGGTGGATTGCATGCTGGCCAGCGCCGCTTGCAGTTCGGCAATGCGCGCCTCGCCCTGCTCGCGTGCCGGGTTCTGCGCGTCCCATTGCAGCTCGGGTGCCAGCGACGAGTCGTAGTGCCAGGTGGCAGCAGGCTTTTTCTTCTTGAAGCGGGTTTGCGCGCCGGCCTCGGGGCGGATGATCGCTTTGGCCTCCACATGCTGATAGGAAGCCGTAGTGGCGGCCGCCGATTTCGCGGCGCTGGGTGTTTTACGGGTTGCCATGGCTCGCCTTGTTGTTTGTATTTGTCTTGCCCGCCAGGTTAGAAGCGGCTTCGTCTGCCGCACCGCCAGCCCGCACCCATTCGTCGACCTCGGACAGTTTGAACTTCCATAGCCGGCCGATGCGGTGCGCGGGCAGACCTTTATGTTCACGCCAACGGTAGACCGTGTCTTTGGCCACACCAATGTGCTGTGCCACCTGCTCGACCGAAGTCCAAGGTTCGCTGTGTGTGGTGTAGGTGGTGTGGATGTCGTCTTTAATCATTTAAAACCATCCGTAGTCGGCTTAAGTAGTTGTCACTTTATCAGACTCAAACCAGGGATCTCGGTGGGGAGTATGAAGAATAGAGGCTCGATGCGCTAGCAACTCAGGCAGCGTTTGCGTAATCACTGGCCACACGTGCGCGCTGCGTTCACGCCACGCCATTTTTGAAAGCTCGGCGTTGACTTGTCCGAGCAAAATCACTTGGCTTTGCGTGTCTTTTTCAGGCTTGAGCAGCAGCGCATTCATGCGCACTTCGGGAGTAGCGTTTGCTGCCAGCGCTTGAAAGTACTGAGCGCTGCCGATTTCCCCGCCTGCTACAACCCGGGCATTGTTGCTCATGTTTTGCGCTTTGTACGGCGCA
>JANOWB010000259.1:0-3054 GCA_031417695.1 Polaromonas sp. | reverse complement strand
GCACCTTTTTGCCCGCGTCCGCCAGCGCCAGTGCTGCGGCAGTGGACAGCGATGTTTTGCCAACACCGCCTTTGCCTGTGAAGAAAAGATGGCGTGTGGGATTGTCCAAAAAGTTGGGAGGTTTGCTGACCATGGGTCTGTCCGATTCGTCCATGGTGACATTAGCGCGCACACCCGTCTGTGCGGTAGATCACACAGCCGACCCTCGTTGATATTGGCCGCCTCGCAGTCGCGGTGCCTCGTGGATTACTGCAAAGCGCAATGCAGCCAGTCGGACGGGAGATCCGACAGAAAACTAAACGCTACATGCAAAATAGCTGCTTAAGCAATGTAGGCGATGGCTATAGGTATAAATGGCCACTAATTTTCAAGAAGAGTGCAGTAGCTCTGGCGCGCCGCGCGAACCAGAAAGCGATCCAGCGAAAAAAAAGCCCAGCCTCTTTTGAGGCCGGGCCAACCAGCTGGGCTGGGGCTCTGCTTGAGGTTTTCGGGTTTGTCAGCTACCGATCACGCCGCCATCATTTTTGGTGATGACAATGGTGGCTGATCTTGGGCGGGCAGTGGCAGCACCACCCGCGCCATAGCCTGCATTGGCGGGCCAGTGGCTGATGAACTTTGCTGGGTCCAGAATGTCGGCCTTGGCAATCGCTTCACCCGGGTGCTGGATGTTGACGAACAGGGTTTTGCCGTCGGGCGTCTCGGTGCAGCCGGTGATTTCGCAATCCACCGGGCCCACCAGAAAGCGGCGCAAAGTGTCCACCGTGGGTTTGGCACCCACGCGGGTCTGAATGTCGAGCTTGCTGCCATCCGCCTTGGTATAGCTCAGCGTAGGGGTGGTGCCGTCGCCTACCTGGCCGGGCCGGCCAATCAGCATCATGCAGTTGGTGACATCGGTAAACGCGCCGTCGTCCGTCTGGATAAAGGCAAAGCCGGTTTTGGGGCTGAACCACAGGCCGTCGGGGCTGGAGAAGTCCTGGTCATTGGTCAGGCTGGACAGGTTGACCATCGCGGGGTTGGCATCAGCCTGCGCGCCGAACAGGTACACGTCCCAGGTGAAGCTGGTGGCACCCGGCTCGTTACCGCCCTCGCGCATGCGCAGGATGTGGCCATTGACGTTTTGTGCTGACCCGAGCGCGCCGCCGGCAAACGAATCCTGGTACGAACGCGGATTGGCAGCATCCAAGCCTTGTTGAGACGCAACCGACCCGGCAGGCTCAATCTTGCGGTTGGCATTGTTGGTGAGCGTGTAGTAAATCTCGCCGTTGACCGGGTTCACGGCGCACCATTCGGGGCGGTCCATGCGGGTGGCACCCACGGCGTCGCCCGCCAGGCGGCTGTTCATCGCCACGTCGCCGTTGTCGGCAAATTTGTAGTTGGTGGCTGCTGCCAGCGTGGCGTTGGCCAAGCTCAATTCAATCCACTGGCCACTGCCATCGGCGTTGAACTTGGCAACATACAGCTTGCCTGCATCCAGGTATTTGTCGCCCGTGGTGATGCGGTTGGCGGGGCTGGCGTCGGCATTGTCCCAATTGGCTGAAGAGACAAATTTGAAAATGTACTCACCGCGCGAATCGTCACCCATGTAGACCGCCAGTGGCTTGCCAGCGGTAACGGTGCCAAACACACCGCTTTCATGCGCAAAGCGGCCCAGCGTGGTGCGCTTGCGGATGGCGACGTTTTTGTCGTAAGGGTCGATCTCGACCATGTAGCCAAAGGTGTTCAACTCATTGCGGTAATCAAGCGTGGCGTCCGCGCCCGTCTGGCTGATGACCCAACGTGCGTATTTGTCATCCGAGCCGGAGGTCTCCCAGCCGTGACGGCTGGCCGCACCTTGAGCGCGGCCATAGCGGATCATCGAAATCACGCTGTTGGCGGTAGCACCGCCGCGCGCGGCATCGTCTGTGGAAGAACGGGTGAAGTAGCCGGACCAGTTCTCTTCACCGGTCAAAAACGTGCCCCAGGGGGTGTAGCCTGTGCCGCAATTGTTAATGGTGCCACGGCAATCCGTGCCCGCAGTCGAAAACTTGGTCTTCATCTGCGCGTGGCCACGTGCAGCACCGTTGATCTGCATGGGTGTCAATGGCGTGATGCGGCGGTTGAAGGTAGACGACTGTACGTAGCCGAACTTGCCGCTGGTCTTGCGCACCTCAACGATGGACACGCCATGCGCCGGGATTTCTTTGTCGGACTCGCTGGCAGGCCGTGGGTTTGGCGTGGTGCCACCGGCATGCAGGAACTGGTCGGTGATGGCTTCGTGGTTCATGACCAGCAGGCCGCGGTCAGTGCTGGCGGCATCGCGCCCGGTGCCGGCGGCGTTCAGGCCGTAGTACTCCATGCCGTCATGGTGGTCGCCTGAACGGTTGTCAAAGTCGCTGTCAGTGCCGTCATTCTTGTAGGCCGGTGTGGCGGCCGTCAGGGGATCACCCAGCGCATAAATCGGCGTGGCGGTGTAGCCAGCCGCGATCGTCACCGTGTCTGCCATGGTTTTGGCCACAGAGGTAAAGCCGAGCGGAGTTGCACCCAGAGCAACGGCTGCTGGTACTGCAACTGCAGCGGTGCCACTGCTGCCACCACCGCAGGCTGACAGGGCCACGGTGCCAAGGACGGCTGTGCCTGCGGTTCCAAAGCCAGCCTTGAACAAGCCACGACGGCTCAAGCGCGCATCGATGATGTCGTTGAGGGACGGGTTGTTGCTGGTGTTGTAGTCTTCGCTGTCGTGGCCTTGAATAGCCAGAGTCTCAGCGTTCGTGATTGCGTTCATCAGGGATACCTTTCAATGTTTTGCACAATAGCCGCGAGAGCTTATGCACGCTGCATGACAGCGGTGTGACATTGAAATTTTTGCGCTCTACATGAAGGTTGAGCGACAAGTTTGTGACGTTTTTGTGAATCGACCCAGCCAACGGGGCGACGCAAAAAAACACCTACGATCACATTTTTGATACGTCGCGCGCCTGCAGCAACCTCACCAGCTGATTACTCGTATTGCGCAGGCGCTGTGCCAGCAACTGTGTCAGCTTGACCAGTAGCTTCGCACCAATGGCTGGGTGCTCA
>JANOWB010000258.1:0-7100 GCA_031417695.1 Polaromonas sp. | reverse complement strand
GCCGTTCAGGCTTGAAAGAAATCCCAGGGTGGTTCTCCTCCTCCCTCCCTCCCTTGTTTGTCTTGGGGCGCTTTGCAACATTTTTATTCCCGGCGCGGCGATGCTAAGCAAAGCTCGCCCGCGAGTCGCCATCGTTGGCTCCGGCATTTCTAGCCTGGCAGCAGCGCATGCGCTTCAAGGCAAAGCCGACATCACCCTGTTTGAGGCGGGCGGCTATTTTGGCGGCCACACGCACACGGTTGACGTCACTTTAAAAACCCCGCAGGGCGCAGACGTCACGCATGGCGTAGATACGGGTTTTCTGGTTTTCAATGAGCGTACCTACCCTAATTTAATTCAGCTGTTCGCTGATTTAGGTGTAGCTACTGCCAAGTCAGACATGTCGTTTTCAGTGCAGGCGCCTATCGCCGATGGCGCTCGGCTGGAGTGGAGCGGCTCATCGCTGAACAGCGTGTTTTCTCAGCGCAGCAATTTGGTGAGCTGGAAGTTTTTGCGCATGCTCCGCGACATTGTTCGGTTCAACCGCGTCACCACGGCTTTAGCCAATGCCAAAGCTAGCGACGCCATGCTACAGCCCTTAGCCGAATTTTTGGCGGATCAAAAGTTCTCAAACGAGTTTCGCGACTGGTATTTTCTGCCAATGATGGGTTGCATCTGGTCTTGCCCGACCCAACAAATGCTGCAGTTTCCGGTGTCGACCATGATCCGGTTTTGCTACAACCACGGTTTGATTCAAGTCACGAACCGCCCGCAATGGTGGACGGTCAGCGGCGGCGCAAAACACTATGTTGAAAAAATCATTGCCAACGTGAGCGACAAGCGGCTGAACACCCCAGTCAGACTAATCGAAAGGGATGCCAATGGCGTCAACATCACCACTGACCAAGGCACGGAGCCGTTTGACAAGGTGGTTCTGGCCGCGCACTCTGACGAATCGCTTGAGCTGCTGAGCCAGCCGACCGCAGCCGAGCGAAAAACGCTTGGCGCCATTACTTACCAGCCGAATCGCGCTGTGCTGCACACCGACGCATCGGTACTGCCGAGCAAAAAGCTTACCTGGGCAGCCTGGAACTACGAGCGCGCCCCAACCTCTGGCGCTGAGTCCACACAAGTTTGCCTGCACTATTTGCTCAACATGCTGCAGCCACTGCCCTTTGCGCAGCCGGTAGTGGTCTCGTTGAATCCACTGCGCGAAATTGCGCGTAATCATGTGATGGGGCAATACGACTATTCGCATCCGGTGTTTGACCTGGCTGCCGTTCGTGCGCAGGCTGATGTGCCGGGCTTGCAAGGCCAGCAAAACACTTATTTTTGCGGTGCCTGGACTGGTTACGGGTTTCATGAAGACGGTTTGAAGTCTGGCTTGGCTGTAGCCGGGCAATTGCTGCTTGACCTTGAAAAGGCCATGGCATGAGCGCCGCTGTGCCCTTGCTCGGCATTGGCAGTGTGCGTCACAAACGCATCAAACCTGCAAGCAACGGGTTTACCTACCCGACTTACTTTTTAATGCTACCCATGCGCGCCATGCATGGCGCCGTTCAAGGTGCCACCAGCGCGCTAGCTCACAACCGCAGCGGCGCCATCAGTTTTTTCGATCGTGATCACGGCGACGGCCGTGCCAATTCGGTTGGCTGGATTGATGAGCTATTGGCCAAAGAAGGCATTACCGATGCAACCGGCGAGCTTTGGCTGCACACCTACCCGCGTGTGCTCGGCTACACCTTCAAGCCAGTCAGTTTTTGGTACTGCCATGCAAAGGACAATTCATTGCGCGCTATCGTGGTCGAGGTCAACAACACCTTTGGAGAGCGCCATTGCTACTTGCTGGACCGACCTGCCTACGGACACGAGTTGGTGGCTGACAAAGTCTTTCACGTATCGCCGTTTTGCACACTTGAAGGCAATTACCGGTTCAGGTTTATGCGTAGCAGCCATGGCGGCATTGAAAAAACTGTTGCCCGCATTGACTACGACGACGCCAGCGGCCCACTGATTGAAACCAGCGTCAGCGGCACGCTCGAGCCGGTGACACGCGCCAGCCTGCGCAAAGCGCTGTGGCGCTACCCGGCCATGACCTTCGGCGTGGTCGCGCGCATTCACTGGCAGGCCGCCAAGTTGTGGTTCAAGCGCGTGCCGTTCGTGCCCAAGCCCAAGCCCCCAGAACACTTTGTGACGCGTTAACTTACCAAAACAGCCCATCGATGACCACCAGTAACTCCTCGTCTTCCACCGCGTCTTACGTGCTGCCCAGCGGTGCACCTTCGGCAGCGCGTGCCACGCTTAAATTGCTGATGCGCTTAAAGCACGGCACGCTGACGGTCAAATTGCCTGATGGTTCTGTACAGCGCTTTGGCAGTGGTGAGCAGCCGATGGCCAGCTTGCACTTGCTGAACTGGAATGTATGCACGGCAGCCCTTAAATCTGGCGACATCGGCTTTGCTGAAAGCTATATTGCGGGTGACTGGACCACGCCGCACCTCACAGAGCTGCTGCGCGTTTTTATTTTGAACCGCAAAGAAGTTGAAGACGTGATCTACGGCACGTGGCTGGGCCGCTTCGCGTACCGCGTCAAGCATTTGCTCAATCGCAATACCAAAGCCAACAGTCAAAAAAATATTCACGCGCATTACGATTTGGGCAATGCGTTTTACGAGTTGTGGCTGGACGGCACAATGAACTATTCATCTGCCATTTTTGACGCGCCTGAAACGTCGATGGTGGACGCGCAGCATGCCAAAGTGCGCCGGGCATTGCGCATGGCGCGGGTCGAGCCAGGCAGTCGCGTGCTGGAAATTGGTTGCGGCTGGGGCGCGTTGGCCGAAAAGGCCACGCTTGAATTTGGCGCATCAGTGGTCGGGGTAACGCTGAGCACCGAACAGCTGGCGTGGGCCAACAAGCGCATGGCACGCGGGGGTGTGTCTGAACGGGCAGATTTACGCTTGCAAGACTACCGCGACATTGGCAAAACCAGTGCAGACGAACCGTTTGACGCGATCTGCTCAATAGAAATGGTCGAAGCCGTTGGCCGCGAATACTGGCCCGAGTATTTTCAAACCGTGCACCGGTTGCTCAAGCCGGGCAGTTACGCCTGCATTCAAAGCATTGTGATTGCCGACGATTTGTTCGAGCGCTACTTGACCTCTACCGACTTTATTCAGCAATATATCTTTCCGGGCGGTTGTTTGCCGTGCCCCAAAGAGTTTCGTGCGCAAGCCGTGAAGGCGGGCTTTGAGGTGGTCGACGAATTTTCGTTTGGGCAAGACTACGCCCGCACGCTCGAGCTTTGGCACGAGCAGTTCGTGGCGCAGCAAGCGCACGTCATGCAGCTCGGGTTTGACACGAAATTCATTCGCATCTGGGAGTTTTACCTGGCTTACTGCGAGGCAGCTTTTCGCCAAGCCAACACCGACGTGGTGCAGTACACGCTGCGTAAACGCGCATGAACAAGCGGCGGCTGGTCATTGTTGGGGTGCTTGCGGGCCTTGCCTGCGTCGCGCCGGTTGCGTCTAGCTGGGCGACCATTGGCGGCTTACCGGGCCACCCGCCGGAGCTGCAAGCAGCGCTGCCCCAACACCGCTTGCTGGGTCAGGCGCGGCTGTCGGTGTACGGCTTTCAGGTGTATGACTCGCGCCTGTGGGTGGCCCCTAGTTTCAACACGCAAGACTTTTCATCCCAGTCGTTTGCGCTCGAGCTGGCTTACCTGCGAGACTTTAAAAGCGAAGCCATCGTCGACCGCTCTATTGCCGAAATGCGCCGGGTCGCGGCACTCGACGATGGTCAAGCCAGCGCTTGGCGCACGGCCATGCTGCGCGTGATTCCCAATATTAAAAAAGGCGACCGTGTATTGGGCGTCAACCGTCCGGGCGAAGGCGCAACGTTTTGGGTCAACGGCAAACGCGCAGGCGACGTGGACGACGCCGAATTCGCTCGCTTGTTCTTTGGCATTTGGCTGTCAGCAAAAACATCGCAACCCAAAATGCGCACCGCTTTACTCGCCGGCTCGCCATGAGCGGTGGTGCATTCAGCACACGCAACGGCATTGCCTACGGCTTGCTGGGCTTGCCGCTGGCGTTTGTTGCGCTGCCGTTGTATGTGATCCTGCCCAACCATTACTCGCGCGAATTCGGTGTGTCCTTGATCACGCTGGGTTTTGTTTTGTTGGGCGCGCGCCTGTTTGACGCTTTCATTGACCCGCTGCTGGGCCGAATGACTGACCGGCTTTTTTCGCGCTCAGCGCGTTCGGTGCTGGCCATGGGTGCGGGAGCGGCGGTTTTGCTGGCCGCTGGTTTTACGCTGCTGTTTTTTCCGCAGGTCAGCTCCCCTACGGCGCTGGTTGTGTGGGCCAGCAGCATGCTGGTGGTGACCTACGCTGCGTACAGCGCACTGAGCGTGGCGCACCAGTCGTGGGGTGCCATGCTGGGCGGCAACGAAGCCGAGCGCAGCCGCATCGTGGCCTGGCGTGAAGGCCTTGGCCTGATCGGCGTGGTGTTGGCGTCAGTTACGCCGGTAGCGCTGGGTTTACCTGCAACAACTGCTCTATTTTTTGTAGCGTTGATCGTCGGCTGGCTGGCCTGGTCACGGGCTGTACAACCGGTGGCAACGGCGCATGCGCAAGCCCCGCGCGGCGCGATCTGGCTGCCGTTCCAGCATGCCAACTTTAAAAGCCTGCTGGTGGTTTTCATGCTCAACGGCATTGCCAGTGCGGTGCCTGCCACGCTGATTTTGTTTTTTATTCAGGACCTGCTGCAAGCGCCCAAGTCACAGGAGCCCCTGTTTTTAGGCAGTTACTTTGTAGCGGCTGCGCTGTCGATTCCGATGTGGCTGGCGGTGGTCAAGCGGTTGGGCCTGGCCAAGACCTGGCTGTGCGGCATGCTGCTCAGCATTGCCGTGTTTGTTTGGGCAACGCAGTTGGGCGCGGGGCAAACGGGTGCGTTTATTGCCATTTGCGCGCTGTCGGGCGTGGCGCTTGGCACAGACCTGGCGCTGCCCGGTGCCATGCTGGCGGGTTTGATCCAGCGCAACGGAGACTCCGGCAAATCAGAAGGCGCGTACTTTGGCTGGTGGAACTTTGCCATCAAGCTCAACCTGGCGTTAGCCGCCGGGCTGGCGTTGCCGCTGCTCAGTTATTTTGGTTATTCCCCGGGCGCGCGCGACGCGCAAGCTTTAAGCGCCTTGGTTATTGCGTACTGCGTGTTGCCTTGCCTGCTCAAGCTGCTGGCAGCGTGCAGTCTGTATTTTTTAGTTATCAAACAACCCGAACACTTCAAGGCGATCCATGAGCAATCTGATGCAATTTAAAAACGCGTCGCGTGCGCTAGGCTTAGGCGCAGTACTGACACTCAGTTTGTTGGCAGGCTGCGCCGGCCCGCAAATTTCTGATTATGCGAACGAAAAACCCGCGCTGGACATGCGCACCTACTTCAACGGCAAGATAGATGCGTACGGCGTGTTCACTGATCGTTCGGGTAAGGTGGTCAAGCGGTTCACTGTGGTGATGGACTGCAGCTGGTCTGGCTTGCCTGGTCAAGAAGTTGGCGTGCTGGATGAAGACTTCACCTACTCAGACGGCACCAAAGACCGCCGCATCTGGACGCTTAAACGCGGTGCCGACGGCAAGTACACGGGCACTGCCAGCGACGTGCTGGGCGTGGCCAATGGCGAAGTTAAGGGCAATGCCTTTCGCTGGGCCTACACACTGAAGCTGCCGGTTGACGGCAAAATCATTGAAGTACAGTTTGATGACTGGATGTATTTAATGAATGACAAAGTCATGCTGAATCTGGCCGAAATGAGCAAATTTGGTTTTAAGCTTGGCGAGGTCACGCTAACCTTCGTTAAGCGGTAGTTTTAATATAAAAATGTGCTTTAGCCTTATTAATACGGGCGCAAGCAGCTATTAAATTCATAGTAATCAATTCACGAGTCTGCTTATCACCATGCCGCATAACATTCCCATCACTGACTGGCGGGGCAAATCTGTCTGGCTCGTGGGCGCTTCATCCGGGATTGGCCGGGCCACCGCTCATGCGCTGCATGCGGCGGGCGCCATCGTTACCGTTTCGGCGCGTGGCCAGCAGGCGCTCGACACGTTTGCGGCAGAGCACCCGGGTGCGCGCGTGCTGGCGCTAGACGCTGCCGACGCTGCGTCTGTCGAGGCAGCAGCCCGCACCGTGCTGGCTGCTGGGCCACTTGACATGGTGTTTTACTGTGCGGGCTACTACAAAGAAATGCGCGCCACAGAGTTTGACCTGGCGCAAATGCTCCAGCACAACCAGATCAACTACGTCGGTGCGCTGTATGTGCTGGCAGCCGTATTGCCGCATTTTTTGCAGCGCCGTTCGGGGCATGTCAGTTTGGTCAGCAGTGTCGCGGGTTACCGTGGGTTGCCACAAGGCTTGGCTTACGGGCCAACCAAAGCTGCGCTGATTAACCTGGCCGAAACCATGCATGTTGACCTCAAAGACAGCAACATCAGCGTTAGCCTGATTTGCCCAGGCTTTGTTGAAACGCCGCTGACTGCGCAAAACAAGTTCGCCATGCCGGGATTGATCAAACCTGAAAAAGCTGCCGAAGAAATTCTGAAAGGCTGGGGTAAAGGTGAATTTGAAATTCACTTCCCCAAGCGCTTTACCTTCATGATGAAAGCCCTCGCCCTGCTGCCTCCAGCGCTGTACTTTCCCGCCATCCGAAAGTTCACGGGGCTTTAAGACCTGCTTAGCTGGTTCGCGCTTTACAGCGGAAGTAGCGTGGGGGCCCTGCCGGTGGATTGCCTGAAGCGAGACCCGGCATTCGCGTTTCATCGACTTCGCGAGTCGGGCGCACCAAACTGAATATTTGGTCAAGCTGCGCATTGTTCTGGTGCAAAAAATGGTTAGATATTGGTGCGTTTGTATCAGCGGCACTGGCACGAGCTTTGCAACTAAAGGTGTGATCATTACTGATCAAGCATGATTCAATTCTAAAATTCTGGAGATTACTAAATGGATCGTAGAGACACCCTGAAGTCCCTAAGCGCAGCCGCAGCAATTGCCATGACGGGCATGTCTAGCAAGGCGTTGGCGCAAGCTGGCAGCACCATCAAGGTCGGTATTTTGCACAGC
>JANOWB010000257.1:0-7251 GCA_031417695.1 Polaromonas sp. | reverse complement strand
CAGTACTGGGAAAGCCTGCAAGCCATCGAGGACTACATTGCGCACGACAATCCGATTGCGGCGATCGATATGTGGCTGGCCATTGACGACCAGGTCAGAAAGCTGTCCGATCCCAACTTTCCCCGCAGACCCGGCCGCGTGACGGGCACGCTAGAGCTGGTGGCGCATCCAAACTATGTGCTGATTTTGGAGCAAACGCAGGAGACGGTGACGGTGCTGGAAGTACTGCATTCGGCTATTCGGTATCCGTCTTGTGTTGTGAAGTAGATCGCACCGCTCAACATTCTGTTTTTAAGATCCTATAAAATAGATTTATAATACGTCGTGATTCAATCTTTTGCGTGCGCTGAAACTGAAGCGTTTTTTCAAAGCCACCCCGTTCGGCGCTTTAAAAACCTTGAACAAGTGGCGCGCCGAAAGCTGCTCATGCTGCACGCTGCGATCGAACTGGACAGCCTGCGCATACCACCTGGAAACCGTCTGGAATCGCTAAAGGGCAACCGCAAGGGTCAGCACAGCATTCGCATTAACGATCAATGGCGATTGTGTTTTATTTGGCAAGACAGCGGCGCATACAACGTTGAGATTGTCGACTATCACTGAAAGGAAATTGAATATGGCAAACCAGTTACTCAAAGAAATCCATCCAGGCGAAATTCTGCTGGAAGAATTCATGAAGCCACTGGGCATCACTGCACGCCAGCTCTCATCAGACATGGATGTGCCGCCGAGTCGTATCAGCGATATCGTCAACGGCGCGCGTCATATTTCTGCCGACACCGCACTTCGGCTGGGTTTGTTTTTCAGCATGGATGCACGGTTTTGGCTGAACTTGCAGACTGAATATGACGTGCGGGTGGCGAGGCGTGATTTGCTGGAGAAGATTGCGCCTCGAGTGAGGGTGTTTCAGGCGGCATGAAGCGCGGCATGCCCAAATTACGCATGGAACGACATTGAACCCAATTTGATCTTTAGTACGTACCGCGCTGCTCGGCCGGTATCTTCTCGTTCACGTAACAGAAAGTGCTGCCCGCGACGGCCGAAAAAATCGCGGTCCGACCTGCACTATTTGTTTGTGCAAACAAACGGCGTACGGTCTGCGGTAACGCCCGTAGCAATATCCCCCGTTTGGTCTTTGCTGACTTTATAGCTGCCGCCACTGGAGTAGGCAGCCAAGCGAATGCGGGCCCAGTCACCACCGTCATAACGAAATTCAGCCAAAGTTTCGGCTGTGCAGGTCCACTTTTTTACGACGGGAGCGATAGCAACGTCTGCCTTCGGTTTTTCTTCCGCCGCAGGAGCCCCGGGCGCGTTTTGCGCAATTGCACTAAGGCAAGCAAGCAGAAGAGAAACGGACAAAATTGTTTTCATAAATTGAGTGTGGTGCATCATTAAAAAATCTCCAATTAACTTGTGGCAACACGCAACGAAGCGCAAAACAATTAAATTCAACCTCTAACCTCCCCATCCCCCAACACCACATACTTCAGCGACGTCAGTCCCTCAATCCCCACCGGGCCACGCGCGTGAAACTTGTCTGTAGAAATGCCGATTTCCGCGCCCAGGCCAAACTCAAATCCATCGGCGAAGCGGGTGCTGGCGTTGACCATCACGCTGGCTGAATCGACTTCGCGCAGAAACTTCTGGGCATGAATGTGGTTGGTAGTGATGATGGCGTCGGTGTGGTGGCTGCTGTATTTATTGATGTGGGCAATGGCCTCGTCCACACCTTCGACCACCTTGATGCTGATGATGGGGGCGAGGTATTCTTCGTACCAGTCTTCATCAGTCGCCGCTTTGATTACTATATTTTTAGTAGCTGCTCGCGCCCGTATTATCTGAGCTGCGGCCTCATCAGCACGTATTTCTACGCCTTTTTCGGCGTAAATGGCGGCTATCAGGGGCAAGAACTCTGCCGCCACACCGCGCGCGACCAGCAGGCTTTCAGCCGCATTACACGGGCTGTACTTTTGAGTTTTGGCGTTGTCGGCAATGCGCACCGCCATGGCGATGTCGCAGGGGTCGTCAACGTACACGTGGCAGTTGCCGTCGAGGTGCTTGATGACGGGCACCTTGGCATCGCGGCTGATGCGTTCGATCAGACCCTTGCCGCCGCGCGGAATGATGACGTCCACAAACTGCGGCATGGTGATCAGTTGGCCTACGGCTTCGCGGTCGGTGGTGGGCACCAGTTGCACCGAGTCCGCAGACAACCCAGCTTCTACCAACGCGGTTTGCACCAGCTCGGCCAGCGCTTTGTTGGACTCAATCGCCTCCGAGCCGCCGCGCAAAATGCAGGCGTTACCGCTTTTAATGGCCAGGCTGGCCGCTTCAATCGTGACGTTAGGGCGGCTTTCGTAAATCATGCCGAACACACCAATCGGCACGCGCATTTGCCCCACCCGAATGCCGCTGGGCTGCTGCTTCATGCCAATGATTTCGCCAATCACATCTGGCATGGCAGCCAGTTGTTCGCAGCCGATGGCCACGGTTTCAATGTCTTTGGGCGTGAGTTTTAAGCGGTCGAGCATGGGGCCTGCCAGGCCGCCGCTGGCAGCGCGGCTCAGGTCTTGCTGGTTGGCCGCTGCCAGCGCGGGCGCGTGTTGCCGAAGCAAAGCCGCCAAGCCCAAAAGTGCTTTGTTTTTTATAGCTGCTTGCGCCCGTGCCATATGGCTTGAAGCAGCTTTTGCCTTCTGGCCTAGGGCCTGCATGAGCAGCGTGATGTTTTGTTCAGACATATGGCTATTTTGCACGCGCGGCGCACTGGTCGCACATCATGGCGGCCAGGCGGTGCAGTGACTGCCAGCCGCTGGCGGGCCAGTCGGGTTGCTTGAGGCCTTTGCAAATGCCGACTACCTTGTGCGCAGCCGTTAACAAATGCGCCAGCGCTGCGCTGCTGAGGGTCGGTAACACGCGCTCGTAGAGCTTTTCTTTAACGCCCCACACGCGGTGGTCTTTAAGCGCCATGGGCATTGGCCTGCCCGACTCAATCGTGTCTTTGATGCGCTTGAGTGCGCGAATGTCTTCACTTAATGCCCAATGCACCAGCACTTCTGACTCGCCTTCAGATTGCAGGCCGTCGAGCATGCGTGCCACGCGCACCGACTGCCCGCCCAGCACCGCTTCAGACAACTTGAACACGTCGTAACGCGCGACATTAAGCACCGCGTTTTCTACCTGCTCAAAGCTCAACGTGATCGGATCCGCAGCCTTTTCCGACGGGCCGCACCTAGGAAAAGACGCCCCCTCGGGGGGCAGCGAACCGCGCGAAGCGGGGAGCGTGGGGGCAACATCCGACGGGCCGCCCCCAGGTTCTCGAAGAGTGGCGGAGCCAAAAGACGCCCCCTCGGGGGGCAGCGAACCGCGCGAAGCGGGGAGCGTGGGGGCGCTGTTATACAGCAGCCCGAGTTTTTGAATCTCTTGGTGCGCGGCCAGCAAGTTGCCTTCAACCCGGTCAGCAAAAAACTGCAGCGTGCGCTGGCCTTCTTCACCGCTAGACACGCGCTGGCCTTGGGCGGCCAGGCGCTGACTGATCCACTGCGGCAACATGCCGCGCGCAATAGGCTCAAACTTCACGGTAACGCCGTAGCTGTCAAGCGCGCCAAACCATGCGCCCTTGGTTGTCATGCCGTCGAGCTTGGGCAAAATAATGAGCGTTAACGTGGCTTCATCGCCTTGGCTTCGTTCGGCAATGTGCTGCAACGCGACTGAGCCGTCTTTACCTGGCTTTCCACTGGGCACGCGAATTTCAATGATTTGCTTGTCGGCAAACAAACTCAGCGAACCGCCGCTGGCCAGCACGCCGCTCCAGTCAAAGTGCGCGCCCTGCGCCACGTGTACCACTCGCTCGGTAAAGCCCTGCGCGCGAGCGGCGCTGCGCAAGGCGTCGGCAAACTCTTGCACCAGCAGCGGCTCGTCGCCGTGCAGGGTGTACAAGCTTTTAAGCCCGCGCTTGATGTGTTCGGGCAGCTGGCCGGGCGCAAGGTTCATACGCGTTACGCTGACTAAAGGGTTGTGACCGCGGCCAGGCGGCGCATGATCTGCTGAACGATATCGTTTTGCATATCGCGGTACAGCAAGCCTTCTTCGGCCTCTTTGGCCAGCACAGCGGATTCATTAAAACTGATGTCACGCTGTTGCAAAATTTCAGTGGGGGCAATCAGCTCAGTGCCTTTGGCGTTGCGCAATTTGAACTTGAACGCAATGCGCAACTGAAACTCGCGCACCTGGCCAGATGCATTAACGCCGACCACCACTTTTTCACGCTGGTCTTGCACCACATCGAGAACAACTTCAGCCTGGTCGATTTGACGCACATCGGTGATCACCCGCACCGCACCGTTCGATTCAAGTGAACGCTTGAGCGCATTGCCCAGCGCAGAGCTTTCAGCAAAAGGGCTGAACAAGGTTGTAAATACAAACTTGGGCGCAGAGCGCAGGGCAAAGCCGCAGCCAGTCATACTGACCGCGGCGCTAACGGCCAGCAGTTGCAAACACAAACGGCGCTGCATAGATTTCCTTGAATGTTTTGCTTGACGGTTGTTTAAACGACGATATTCACCAGGCGCCCGGGCACCACAATGACTTTTTTCGGCTCGGCACCCGCCGCCGCTTTAATGAAAGCTTCGGTTGCCAGCGCCGCTGCTTCAATGGTTGCCTTGTCAGCAGCAGAACTCACCGTAACCGAGCCGCGCAGCTTGCCATTGATTTGCAGCATCAGCTCGATTTCGTCTTTTTGCAGAGCAGCAGCGTCGACTTGCGGCCACGGTGCGTCGAGCAAGTCGCCATGCGCTGTGTCGTAACCCAAATCGACCCACAAACTGTGCGCAAGGTGCGGCGCGACGGGATACAGGCAGCGCAACAATATGTTGAAACCTTCATGCAGCGCCGCTTTTGACGCGTCTGACGCGTCGGATTTAAAGTCTTCTAAAGCATTGAGCAACTTCATGCTGCCTGACACCACGGTGTTGTACTGCATGCGCTGGTAGTCGTAGTCGATTTGCTTGAGCACCGTGTGAATTTCAAGCCGCAAAGCCTTAGTCTCTTTGCTGAAACTGCCTTTATCCCAATCATTATGGGCGCGAGCAGATCCTGTATTGATAGCATTTAACTTGGCGCCAAAAGCCCACACGCGGCGCAAAAAGCGGTAGCTGCCTTCCACGCCCGCGTCGTTCCATTCCAGCGTGGCCTCGGGCGGGGCGGTGAACATGGTGTACAGCCGTGCCGTATCAGCTCCATACTTTTCAATCAGGTCCTGCGGGTCAACACCGTTATTTTTGCTTTTGCTCATCGTGCTTACGCCTTCGTAGTTCACGATCAAACCGTCGGTCCGGCGCTTGGCCGTGCGCACTTTGCCATCTGCGTCATGAATGTCATCGACCTCTTTCGGCCAGAAGTAGTCAATACCGCCCTTGTCCGTTTTACGCGAGTAAATGTGATTGAGCACCATGCCTTGCGTCAGCAGTTTGGTGAACGGCTCATCGGCTTTGACCAACCCCACGTCGCGCATGACTTTGGTCCAGAAGCGGGCGTAGAGCAAATGCAAAATTGCGTGTTCAATGCCGCCGATGTATTGGTCCATCGGCATCCAGTAGTTCGCGCCTTCGGCGACCATCGCCTGATCATTTTTCGGATCGCAATATCGCATGTAGTACCAAGACGAATCGACAAATGTGTCCATCGTGTCCGTCTCGCGTCTGCCGGGTTTGCCGCACACCGGGCACACCACGCCAGCATGAAAACCAACATGTTTGAGCAGGGGGTTGCCCGAGCCATCCGGCACGCAGTCTTGCGGCAGCACCACGGGCAGGTCTTTTTCAGGCACGGGTACCGCGCCATGTTCAGCGCAATGAATGATGGGTATCGGTGTACCCCAGTAGCGCTGGCGGCTCACGCCCCAGTCGCGCAAGCGCCAGGTGGTTTTTTTCTCGCCGAGGTGTTTGGCGGCGAGCAACTGAACTACCTTGTCGACTGCTTCTTGAAATCTCAGCCCATTTAATTCTCCGCTAAGAACGCAACGACCGCGCTGGGCGTGTTCCGTTCGCCACTCCGCCCATTGAATGGTGCGGTCTTTTGTTGGGTGATTCGGCTCCAGACCCGGGGCTTGCAAAGTTGGACCGTGCCTCCATCCCGTGCCTTCGTTGTGACGATACGGGCTATCTGCTAATTGGACGTGCTCAGCCGGCCAGTCCTCTGGGACAACTACAGGCTTAATGGCAATGCTGTACTTTTGTGCAAACTCAAAATCCCGCTCGTCATGCGCTGGCACGCCCATTACCGCGCCGTCGCCGTAGCTCATCAGCACGTAGTTGCCAACCCAGACTTCAATCTGCTCACCACTCAGTGGATGCGTGACAAACAACCCTGTGCGCTCGCCTTTTTTCTCTTGCGTGGCCAGCTCGGCTTCAGTCGTGCCGCCAGATTTGCATTCTTCAATAAAGGCAGCGAGCTTGGGGTTGCTGAGTGCGGCATGCAGCGCCAGCGGATGCTCAGGGGCCACCGCACAAAACGTCACACCCATCATGGTGTCAGCACGGGTGGTAAAGACGTACATGCGGCCGTCGCCAATTAGTGCACCGCTTGCATCCTTGATGTCATGCATGAAAGCAAATCGCACGCCTTCGCTTTTGCCAATCCAGTTTTCCTGCATCAGTTTGACGCGCTCGGGCCAGCCGGGCAGGCCATCTTTAACTTGGCCCAGCAGCTCTTCAGCGTAGTCGGTGATCTTCAGGTAATAGCCCGGAATTTCGCGCTTTTCAACCACTGCTCCCGTGCGCCAGCCTTTGCCGTCAATCACTTGCTCGTTGGCCAGCACGGTCTGGTCAATTGGGTCCCAATTCACCACTTGGGTCTTGCGGTAGGCAATGCCTTTTTCCAGCATTTTTAAAAACAACCACTGGTTCCATTTGTAATAGCTCGCATCACACGTCGCCACTTCACGCGACCAGTCGATGGCTAAGCCCAGCGCCTGCATTTGCTGCTTCATATAGGCGATGTTGTCGTACGTCCATTTGGCAGGTGGCACGTTGTTTTTCATCGCCGCGTTTTCAGCGGGCAGGCCGAACGCATCCCAGCCCATGGGCATCAATACGTTGTAGCCCTTCATGCGCAGGTAGCGAGCCAGCATGTCGTTGATGGTGTAGTTGCGCACATGGCCCATGTGCAGCTTGCCGCTGGGGTAAGGCAGCATCGAACATGCGTAAAACTTGCCCAGCGGCTTTTGCGGTGAGTCGTGGTTTTCGACGCGGTAGG
>JANOWB010000256.1:0-8539 GCA_031417695.1 Polaromonas sp. | reverse complement strand
TGCTCATCATTCCGCGTGAAGGCGGCTACATGGTGCGTGTGTATGTAGAGATGGACAAGCTGGCCGAAAATGAGCGTGTGGCAGGCCGCAACATTACCAAGGAGCAATTGATTGCCGCAGCCCAGCGCATCTTTCATCCTTATACCTTTGAAGTCAAAGAAGTGCCGTGGTGGTCGGTATATGAAATTGGCCAGCGCTTGACTGATCGATTCGACGACTTGCAGCCAGAAGAAGTTGCAACTCGTCTGCCGCACATCTTCATCGCTGGCGACGCCTGCCACACCCACAGCCCCAAAGCCGGGCAGGGCATGAATGTGTCGATGCAAGACGCCTTCAACATCGGCTGGAAGCTGGCGGCCGTGCTGCACCGCCGCAGCCCGGCCAGCTTGCTGCACACCTATTCGGCAGAGCGGCAAGCCGTTGCCAAAGAACTCATCGACTTCGACCGCGAATGGGCCGCCTTAATCGTCAGTTCGGTGAGCGACCGAAGCGCCAACGACGCCGCTGCGGTGCAAAAGTACTTTGTGCAGCACGGGCGCTACACGGCCGGTACAGCCACGCATTACAAGCCTGCGTTGTTGACTGGTGCGGGCACGCATCAAGGCTTGGCAACAGGTTTGCAAATCGGCAAACGCTTTCACTCTGCGCTGGTTGTCCGCATTGGCGATGGCAAGCAACTTCAACTCGGCGCGTCGTTTTTGGCTGATGGCCGCTGGCGGTTGGTGGCGTTTGCAGGGCAGGGCGACAAGGGCGCACCCGGCTCTCCGATTGCCAAGCTGTGCGAATTCTTGAGCGAGTCACCGCATTCGCCCATCAAGCGCTTCACGGCAGCAGGCGCGGATGTGGATTCGGTGATTGATGTACGCGCCGTGTTCCAGCAAAGCCACCACACGCTGGCCTTGACTGCGATGCCGGAATTGCTCTTCCCGACCAAAGGCCGCTATGGCCTGCGCGACTATGAAAAAGCGTTTTGCACCATTGACGACGCCAAGCAGAACATTTACGAGATGCGCGGCATCAATCGTGAACAAGGTTGCATGGTCGTGGTGCGCCCCGACCAATACATCGCGCATGTTTTGCCACTGAATGACACCGCTGCACTGGCTGCGTTTTTTGGTGGCTTCATGTTGAATGCTATGAATTAAGAATCTGTTCGCGCCTGAATCCATTGGTCTGTTAGTCCACATGATAGGCATAAACAGGTCAAAAATAGCGTTTTGAAGGCTTTGTGCTGTGCAAGTTGCCTTCACAGAGCAATTGAACAAAAAAACTGTTCACCTTTGTTCACGGTAATTTCCGCCAGCCTAGGCGTTGCACTTAGATTTGAAACCGCCCTAAACTGTAGGCGTGAAAGTAATTGGCAAGCACCGTCGCAGCGAGTTTGAACTTGATCCGCAAGTTGCATGGCAGCGCGGCAAGGTGCTGGATGCCATGCTGGTTGCTGCACTGGTACCGCACCCCAAAGGCGTTTGGCGACTGACCCATCAGCGAATGAATGACATGGATTTTGCGCGTCAGCTTGTCCAGGCCGATACTGTCAACAAGCGCTGATTCGAACACTGAATGCCAATGGACTCGCACACCCAGGAGCAAGGGTAATCGGGGTCCGATTCCAATGAAATCCCCCCAGCTCGCTATTAATACAGAAGCTTCTCGCGCCCGAATCTATTGGGCTTGAAGCCTAAATGACAGGTAAATCGGGTCAAAATCAGCGTTTTTAAGCCTTTGGGCGGGGGTAAGTTGCCTTCATCTGCACTTGAACGTAAAAAATAGGCCATTTTTACCTATTAAAAGTGTTTATGGCCCAATTAATATGGGCGCGAGCAGCTACTATTTAAATAGCACTGGCGTTCTGCAATCGCCGCTGGTTTCATCAAATCGCACCGTTTTACCCAGGTTGAACGGCAATGAGCCCGCGCCTGCAAACCCTGCGGGTGCGGGGAACTGCTGTTCCTGCCAAAATACCTGATTGTCTGCAGCCCTACCTTTCAAGAAAGTTTTTCCTATGCGTCGTTCAGCTTTGAAATCACTGTTGGCCCTGGCCACTTTTGCCGTGGCGGGTGCTGCTTTTTCGCAAACCGTGTTTCGGGTCACCACCATTCCCGAAGAGGCGGCCACTGAGCAAACCCGCAAGTTCGGCCCTATCGTCAAATACCTTGAAGGCAAACTGGGCCAGAAGGTCGAGTTCATTCCCGTGTCTGACTACCCCGCAGCCGTTGAGGCACTGGTTAACAAGCAGGTTGACATGGTGTGGTTTGGCGGCTTCACGTTTGTGCAGGCCAGTGTGCGTTCAGGCGGCAAGATCATCCCGATTGCCCAGCGCGAAGAAGACACCAAGTTTCAATCGGTCTTTATTACCAAGCCTGATTCAGGCATCAAAACGCTGGCCGACCTCAAAGGCAAGCAGGTCAGCTTTGGCTCGCAGTCGTCCACTTCTGGCCACCTGATGCCGCGCAGCTTTTTGCTGGACGCCAAAATTGACCCCGACAAAGACTTCAAGCGCGTAGCGTATTCGGGCGCGCATGATGCCACTATTGCCTCTGTCGTGAGTGGCAAGGTCGATGCCGCTGCGCTCGACATCACGGTGTGGAACAAGTTTGTCAAAGAAGGCAAGGTAAGTGAAAAGGACGCTGTGGTTTTCTTCACCACGCCGGGCTACTTTAATTACAACTGGTCAGTGCATGCCGACATGCCAGCCGCCCAGCGCGAGCGCGTGAAAAAAGCGCTGCTAGATATTGACCCCAAAACCCCAGAAGGCAAAGAAATTCTGGACCTGAACCGCGCTACCAAGTACATCGCGACTTCACCCGAGAACTACCGCGGTATTGAGTCCGCCGCTCGCAGCGCTGGCTTGCTCAAGTAAGCCACGTGCAAATTCGTTTGGCCGATGCGTCGGCCCGCCACCCGGCTGCCAAGGCAGACGTGCCAGATGCCGTGCGTCATGTGACGTTAGCCGTGCAGTCTGGTGAGCATGTTGCGGTCATCGGCCCTTCGGGTGCGGGTAAAACTACGCTGCTGCATTTGCTAGCCTGCGCCTTGAAGCCAACAACAGGTACGGTGCAACTGGGCCAAGCGAACCCATGGGCGCTGCCGGTTGCCGACTTGCAAAAATTGCGCGGCACTTTGTTTTTGGCACCGCAAGTACCGCCCTTGCCGCCGCGCCAGCGCGTGGTCACAGCCGTACTGGCCGGGCGGTTGCCGCATATGGGCATGTGGGCCAGCCTGCGCAGCTTGTTTTACCCTGCGCATATCGAGGTTGCCGATGCCGCCCTGGCGCGCTTCGACGTTGCCGACAAATTGTTTGAGCGTGTTGACCGGCTTTCAGGCGGTGAGCGTCAGCGGGTTGGCCTGGCCAGAATTTTGGCGTCAAACGCCCAGCTGCTGTTGGTTGACGAGCCCTTGTCGGCGTTAGATCCTTCGCGCAGCGAGCAGGCGATAAAAACACTGACTGATATAGCCACCGAGCGCGGTGCCACGCTGGTAGCTACGCTGCACCATGTGGACATGGCACTGAAGTCATTTGCCCGAATCGTCGGTATGCGGGGCGGCGAGGTGGCATTCGATTTACCCGCTGCTCAAGTCACCCAGCAGCACTTGCACGACTTATACGCGCATCACCTGCACGAGTTAGATGGCCCCGCTGTTGCCATTGATAACGTGCCTGAGGCGCCGCCACTTCCGGCGGTGATGCATTGCCGCTGATGCAGTCAGTGGTGTCACGCAGTGCCAAGCGAGACCCGGCCTGGCTTGGCCGGGTGTTCTGGTTGCTGGCTGGCTGCGTACTGTTGTGGCCCACGCTGGTGCTGACTGAGTTCAAAGTATGGACACTCTTTGAGGCCGGCAATCTCAAGCCCACTTTAAAATTTTTAAGCGACTTTTTTCCGCCCAAAATCGAAGGTGAATTTTTGCTGCTGGTCGCCAAAGAAACCTGGCGCACAGTGGCCATTGCCACGGCGGGCATTGCTTTGGCCTTGGTGCTGGCCATACCGCTGGCATTGCTGTCGGTGCGGGTACTGTCGGTGTCCGCCTTGACTGGCCAAATGAACCTGCTGCCTGCCGTTGCACGCACACTTCTGCGCTGGCTGATGGTGTTGCTGCGCAGCATTCCCGAGCTGATTTGGGCACTGATTTTTGTGCGCGTGGTGGGCCTTGGCCCAACCGCGGGCGTGATTGCCATTGCACTGACCTACGCCGGCATGCTGGGCAAGGTCTACGCTGAGATTTTAGAAAGCGGTGATGCGCAAGTCACGCAAACACTGCTGCGCAACGGCGCAGGGCCGATGCAGGCTTTTTTCTACGGCTTGTTGCCGCAAAACGCCGCCGAGCTCACCAGCTACACCGTGTACCGCTGGGAATGCGCGATTCGATCGTCAGCGGTATTAGGCTTTGTAGGTGCAGGCGGGTTGGGCCAGCAAATGGACGCGTCGATGAAGATGTTCAACGGCTCAGAAGTCGCCACCATGCTGATTGTTTTTATGCTGCTGGTATGGCTGGCCGACGCCACCAGTGCGTGGCTGCGCCGGGAGCTGGGCTAAGCCATGACAACGCTTGAAACCACCCGGCTACCAAAGCTACCACCGCCGCTGTTTGATGCACGCTGCAAAGCCTGCTGGTTTGTGTTCGGCCTGGCCTGCCTGACTGTTGCCAGCTTTTGGACGCTTGACTTGAAATGGGCGCAGTTTTTCAGCGTGGACGCGGCTCGCCGAATGGGCAAGTTCATCGGCGAAATGTTGGTGCCCGAAACCAGCAGCAAATTTTTAGCCAAACTGGGCTGGGCTGCGCTAGAGACATTGGCAATGAGCGCACTGGGCACGCTGCTGGCCGTGGTGTTCGGCTTGGCGTTAGCTGTGCCCGCCAGCAAAACCCACGCAGGCGACCCAGCCCGCTGGCGCGGCATCAGTCGGCTGGTGCTGAACATGCTGCGCAGCATTCCAGAACTGGTGTGGGCGGCGCTGCTGCTGATCAGCGCGGGCTTGGGGCCACTGGCCGGCACGCTTGCGCTGGCTTTTCACACCACTGGCGTTTTGGGTCGCCTGTTTGCCGAGAGTATTGAAAATGCCAACGGCGGCCCGGCGTTTGCGCTGCGCAGCCGCGGCGTTAGCGAGGCCAAAATATTTTGGTACGCCACGCTGCCGCAAGTGCTGCCGCAATTGCTCAGCTACACGCTGTACCGCTGGGAAAACAACATTCGTGCGGCCGCTGTGCTGGGCGTGGTGGGGGCGGGCGGCCTGGGCCAACTTCTGGCCTTTCACATGGGGCTGTTTCAAATGCAGGAGACCAGCAGCATTTTGCTGGCCATGCTGCTCATGGTAGCGCTGGTGGATGCGGTCAGTTACGCCTCCCGCAGGGCTATGGCGAGCTAGTTTTAGTGCTGTAGCCCAATATATACGGGCGCGAACAGCTATATTTATTATAGCGTTTGACCGGTGATTTTTGCAGCGGGGAAGTAGAGAAGCAGGGCCGACAGGGGCAAACCCGCTAGGCAGACAACCGGGCACACCCAACAATGACTTTTTGCCTGGAGTCGCCATGAAGCCTTTGTTGCCGAGCCCGTCCATTTCGCGCCGCCGCTTTGGCCTGGCAATCACTTCAGCGGCCAGTGCGGTGTGCCTGCCGTCGTTGGCCCAAAATACATGGCCCAATAAACCGATTCGCATCATCGTGCCGTACACGCCCGGCGGCTTTACCGACCAGATGGCGCGCATCGTACAAGTGGGGTTGCAAAACCGCTTGCAGCAAACCGTGACGGTCGACAACAAGCCCGGTGCCAACAGCATTATTGGCGTAGACCTGCTGGCCAAAGCACCGGCAGACGGCAGCACATTTGCGGTGGTCATTGCCGCCTATGCGGCCAACAACACGCTTTATTCAAGCCCAACAACCAAGCTGCCTTACGACGCGAAAAAAGACCTGACTGGCGTGGCGCTGATGGGCATTTCGCCGCTGCTCGCGGCAATCAACAACGACGCGCCTTTTAAGACCGCCAAGCAACTCGTCGACTACGCACGCGCTAATCCCGGCAAGGTCAGCTTTGGCTCGTCGGGCAATGGCTCGGCCGCGCATTTGACCAGCGAGCTGTTCAAGTCCGTCACCAAAACGTACATGGTGCACATCCCGTACCGGGGGGCAGTGCCCGCACTTACCGACTTGATGGGCGGGCAAATCCAGTTGTTTTTTGACGCGGCCAGCGGCCTGATTACCCAGGGCAAGGCGGGCAAGGTTCGGCTGATTGGCGTAGCCAGCGACAAGCGTTTGCCTGCCGTACCTGATGTGCCGACGTTTATTGAGCAAGGCTTTGCAGGCTTTACCGGCAGCACGTGGGCAGGCATGCTTGCACCCGCTGCAACGCCCAAAGACATTGTCAAACGCATGGCAGATGAACTCACGCGCATAGTGCGCAGCGACGAGACTCGCCTCAAGCTGGAAGGCATGGGCACCTTCGCTGCTGGCGGCACGCCGGAGGAATTCGACACATTCATTGCCCAAGAGACATCCAAGTGGGCCGGCGTGATTAAAAACGCGGGGGTCACACTGGACTGATATTGGCACGCCGGCCCGCAAGCCCTTGTTTTATGGCTGCTCGATAGCGTCAACATTTGTAAAGTCTGAATCTGCCTCTGCTTCTGCTTCTGCCTCAGCCTCTGAATCCGTCAGCGCCGGTACAAAATAAAGCACCCACCTCATCAGGAACAAACCGTCATGGACTTAAGCCGTTTCCCCCGCCGCCGTTACTCAATTGGCGCCACGCCGCTTGAATTTTTGCCCCATTTCACTAAGGCACTTCGCGCCACTTGCCCCGACGGCGCAGGCCCGAATGTATGGATCAAGCGCGACGACATGCTGGGCTTGACACCCGGCGGTAACAAAACCCGCAAGCTTGAATTTTTAGTGGCCGACGCGCTGGCCCAAGGGGCAGACACCTTGATCACTTGCGGCGCGCCGCAGTCTAACCACTGCCGCGCCACGCTTTGCGCCGCTATTAAAGAAGGTTTGAAATGCCGCTTTGTAATTGAAGAACGCGTACCCGACAGCTACAAGGTAAACGCCAGCGGCAATAACTTTCTGTTCAGGCTGCTGGGGGTGGAAGCCATCACCGTCGTGCCTGCAGGCAGTAACATGCTGGCCGGCATGCAGTCGGTAGCCGCTGACTTGGCAGGCGCTGGCCGCAAAGGCTACATCGTGCCCGGCGGCGGCTCTAACGCGCTGGGCGGGCTGGGTTATGTGGCTTGCGCGCTAGAGCTGCAGCAACAGTTTTTTGACCAAGGCGTGCAGATAGACTCCATCGTGGTGGGCTCGGGCAGCTCTGGCACACACGGCGGCATGCTGGCAGGCTTTTTAGGTAACCACATTCACATTCCGCTTATTGGCATTGGCGTTAGCCGCGACCCAGCCGACCAAAACCCGCTGGTGCTGAAAGAGGCGCAAGCCGTGTGCGATTTGCTGGGCCTGAACATCACTGTGCCGCCTGAAGCAGTCGTTAGCCACGGCGACTGGTGGCGGCCCAAATACTCGGTGCCCAACGCCGCCATGGTAGAGGCCGTGCAACTGCTGGCGCGCACCGAAGCGATTTTGCTCGACCCGGTATACACCGGAAAAATCATGGCCGGGCTGATCGGTTTGGCCCGTCAAGGGCACTTTAAACGGGATGAGAACGTGCTGTTCATCCACACCGGCGGTGCGACGTCGCTGCATGCTTATGAGGCAGAGGTGCTCCTATAAATTCATTTTCCGGGCGAATTGCGGCGTTGCGCGGTGCTCGCAATCCTCACGTACCTGAAGTACGTTCCGGTTGCTGTGCTCCGTGCGCCTTGCACTTCATCCCGAAAATCTGAATTTTTAGAAGCACCTTTAGATTAGTCAAGTTAGTTTGCCAAGATAAAAACAGGAGACATCAACATGAAGCAACTTCGCGTTTATTTTTTAGCCGCACTGTGCCTGCTGCTGGTTTGGGCCGCGCATGCTGGCGAAGTCATTACTGAAACTTTCAAGTCAGAGGCCATTGGGCGCGACTACAAGTACACCGTGTACCTGCCAGACGGCTATAAAACGGACACCCGCAAGTACCCGGTGCTGTACCTGCTGCACGGCGCGGGGGGCGATGAAAACGAATGGCTGGCCAAAGGCGGGGCGCGGGAAACGATGGACGCGCTGATCGCCCGCAGGCTGATCAAACAAATGATCGTCGTGATGCCCGGCCACACTGGCGCCTGGTGGGTGGATGGCGCCAAAGAAAAAGGCGAAACCGCGCTGGTCAAAGAAGTCATGCCGCACGCTGAAGGCAAATACCGTATTGACGCCGTGCGCAGCAACCGCTTGATTGCGGGCTTGTCAGCCGGTGGCTTTGGTGCGCTGAACCTCATCATGAAGTACCCGCAAATGTTTGCCGCCAGCGCCATTTTGAGCCCCGCCATTTATGACCCGGCACCGCCCAGCCACTCGTCAGGCGTGCGCAACCCGCCGTTTCAAAAAGATGGCAAGTTTGATGCGGATTTGTGGAAGTCGCTCAACTACGTGAGCCACATTGACGGCTACAAAAAAT
>JANOWB010000255.1:0-11876 GCA_031417695.1 Polaromonas sp. | reverse complement strand
GGTGGTGATGAAGCGGGCGATGTCTAGCGCGCCCTGGGTGGTGCCTGCGTCGGCGCGGTACGAGCTGGTCGACATGATGGCCAACGGCTTGTCAAAAATGCGCGACAAAATGTCTCCCGGCCGCATGCCGCCGCGGGCCAGGCAAAGAATGGTGTCGAACTGCCAGGCTGACTGGTGAATTTTGATGGCGAGTTTTTCGATGAGGCTGTGGTACTCGTCATAGCTGACGTAGAGGTGTTTGCCGTCTTCAGTTAACATCGTTTTTGCTCCTTATTTTATAGCTGCTTGCGCCCGTATTTACTGGACGATTCGCATTTTTATCGTTAGAAAAAGCGTCTCAGGCCAGGTAAGGATGACGCAGCATGATCGTGTGGTCACGGTCTGGGCTGGTGGAAACCATGGCAATCGGCACGCCTGTGACTTGCTCAATGCGCTGCAAGTACAACCGCGCATTGATTGGCAGTTTGTCGTATTCGGTGATGCCTACTGTTATGTCTTTCCAGCCGTCGAGCGTTTCATAAATTGGCTTGCAGCGGCTGATGTCGTCTGCGCCCATCGGCAAAATGTCGGTTACTTCGCCGTCAAGCTCGTACCCGGTGCACAGCATCAATTTATCAATGCCGTCGAGCACGTCGAGTTTGGTGATGCACAAGCCACTCAGGCCGTTGACCTGTGCTGAGCGCTTGAGCAGCGCTGCATCAAACCAGCCGCAGCGCCGGTAGCGGCCTGTGACCACGCCGCGCTCAGCGCCTACGGTGCTCATGTGCCAGCCAGGAGTACCTTCTTTTTGCCAGTCGAGCTCTGTCGGAAAAGGCCCGCCGCCCACGCGGGTGCAATACGCCTTGGTAATGCCCAAAATGTAGTGCAGCAAGCCGGGGCCTACGCCCGACCCAGCAGCAGCATTGCCAGCCACGCAGTTGCTTGACGTCACATAAGGGTAGGTGCCGTGGTCAACGTCGAGCAGGGTGCCCTGCGCGCCTTCGAACAGCAAATTGGCGCCCGCTTTGTGCGCGTCGTTCAGCTCACGCGACACGTCGGCCATCATCGGCCGCAGTTGCTCGGCGTAGCTCATGGCGGTTGCGTAGGTGGCATCAAAGTCGATGGCGGGCGCGTTTAAAAATGTGGTCAACACATGGTTGTGTAGCGTCAAGAGTTCGCGCAGTTTGGTAGCAAACCGTTCTGGGTGCTTCAGGTCTTGCACACGCAGTGCGCGGCGGGCTATTTTGTCTTCGTAAGCCGGGCCAATGCCCTTGCCGGTGGTGCCGATTTTTTCAGTGCCGCCCTGCTCACGCAGCGCCTCCCGCGCGGTATCTAGCGCCGCATGAAAAGGCAATATCAGCGGGCAAGCCTCGCTAATGCGCAAGCGCGACCGCACCTCAACACCTTGCGATTCAAGCTGCGCGATTTCTTTGAACAAATGGTCAACAGACAGCACGACGCCGTTGCCGATGTAGCACTTGACGTCCGGGCGCATCACGCCGCTGGGAATCAGATTTAGGGCTGTTTTAACGCCGTTGATCACAAGGGTATGGCCAGCGTTGTGGCCGCCTTGAAAGCGCACTACCCCTTGCGACAGCTCGGTCAGCCAGTCGACCAGCTTGCCCTTGCCCTCATCACCCCATTGGGTACCCACCACCACGACGTTGCGGCCGCGGGTAGCGGTAATTTTGTTGGTCATCTTCAAATCAATTGGTTAGGTTGTCGGTAAAAATCAGGCCGCGTTTTTCAGCGGCTGCACGACCCAGTGGCCAGCTACCAGCGCCAGCTCTCGGTCGCAGTTAAATTCGTTGACTTCGTGCTCGTGGCCAGGCAGTACGCGCACCACCGTGTCACCCGAGTTGCGGAGTTGGGCGATCGCCGCTGCAAGGCTCGCGTTTTCTGCCCAAGGCGCACGCACGGCGGCTTTTAGGGCTCGCGCTGGCAAAACACTGACCAGCTCCTTCAAATCAAGGCTGAAGCCGGCTGCGGGGCGGTTACGCCCAAATACCGCGCCCACTTCGTCATAGCGACCGCCGCGTGCCAGCTCAGCGCCATGGCCGTAAATGGCAAAACGCGTGCCGCTGTAATAGGCGTAACCACGCAAGTCCGCCAGGTCAAACGTGATGTTGACTTCGCGCCCGTCGCCTTTAACGTGCTGAGCCAACCATTTAAGGTTGTGCAGGGCCTGCTCAACGCCTGCAAAGCCCTTTAACGCTTTTTGCGCTTCTGCCAGCACGCCTTCGTCACCGTACAGCTGCAGCAGTGTTTTCAAGCCATCAACTGTAGGCGCAGATAAGCCGGGAACGCGAGAACATACTTCGCTAAGCGCGCTGGCATCTTTAGCGGCCAATGCGCCATGAATCAACGCCAAAGTTTTGGGCGGCACGTCAACCCCGGCCAGCAAGCTGCCGACAATTCGCACATCGGCCATATCGACGCTCAAGTCGCTGACGCCAGCTGCCTTCAGGCCTTCGATGGCCAGCACTTGGGCTTCAAGGTCTGCTTCGGGACCAGCGTGGCCGTAAATTTCCGCGCCAAACTGAAGCGGCTCACGCGTGGCGTGTGGCCTATCGGCCTTGGTGTGCAGCACAGGGCCGCAATAACAAAGCCGAGCTACGCCAGTGCGGTTAAGCAAATGCGCATCGATGCGGGCAACTTGCGGGGTGGTGTCAGCGCGCAGGCCGAGCGTGCGGCCAGACAGCTGGTCAACCAGCTTGAAGGTCTGCAAATCAAGCGCTTCGCCCGTGCCGGTGAGCAGCGACTCAATGTGCTCAAGCAGGGGCGGCATGACAAGCTCATAACCGTAACTGCGAGCGGTGTCTAGCCACAATCTGCGAAGTTCTTCAAGGTGACGCGCCTCGGACGGCAAGACATCGGCAATTTGATCCGGCAATTGCCATGATGACGACCAGGCGGGCATGTGATGAAGTTACGCTGTTAAAACCCAGATTTTACCGGGCTTAGTAGCGCTTTTTTGAAGCTGCGAAAGCGAATTAACTCTGCAAGCCCATCAGATTAAAAAACCAACCGCTACAGCGCCAACAAGAAAGCTGCACAAACCAAAAAAACGAATCTGACCGTCGCTCATTTTTAAGGCGCTGATGAACGCTCTTCGCCAGCTGATGGGCGACACCATGGGCAGCAGCCCTTCAATGACCAGCACCAGCGCAATTGCCAACCCGATGCTGCTGCCGTTCATCAGGTGAATTACTTTTTGGCGGGTGCTGCTGCGGCACCGGACCCGCGCATGGTTTTGAAAAATTCTGACGACGGGTCTAGCACCATCACGTCGCTTTTCTTATTAAACGCAGCCTTGTAAGCGTCAAGGCTTCGGTAGAACTGCGCAAACTGCGGGTCTTTGCCAAAGGCTTCGGCGTAGTTTTTAGCTGCTTCAGCGTCGCCTTCACCTTTGATTTTTTGGGCATCGCGGTAGGCATTGGCAACTGTCACTTCGCGTTGGCGGTCTGCATCGGCACGAATTTTTTCGCCTTCAGCAGCACCGGTTGAGCGCAGCTCGTTGGCGACGCGCTGACGTTCAGCCACCATGCGTTTGTAGACAGAATCAGTGATGGCCTCAACATAGTCAACGCGGGTGATTCGTACATCAATGATGTCAATACCGTAAGGCTTTGTGCCCTGCACTGCTTGCAGCACTTCACGCTTGACGTCGGCCATCAGAGCTTCGCGTTTGGCTGACAGTAAGTCTTTTACCGTGCGCTTGTTGATTTCTTCCTGGAAGGCATTGCGCACCACGCGGTTGAGCTGATTAGCGCCTGCTTTTTCGTCTAAACCTACATTGCGAATGTAGTCAGTCGGTTTGGTGATGCGCCAGCGCACGTACCAGTCAATAACAACGCGCTGCTTTTCGGCAGTCAACATCGGCTCTGCCTCCACGCTTTCGAGCGTGAGCAGGCGTTTGTCGATATAAGACACATTTTGAAAAGGCGGCGGCAGCTTGAAGTGCAAACCAGGCTCGGTCAGCACTTCTTTGATTTGGCCGAGCGCAAACACGACGCCAAACTGGCGCTGGTCCACCACAAACAGCATGGAGCTTGCAAGCACCAGAACCACCAGCAACGTCGACGCAATAAATCCAACTCTGTTCACTTTGATATTCCTTGGCTAAGTTTGTTCGGCTTTAGCGGGTGCGCGCGTCGCGGGCACGCGGGTCAGCCGCTGGCGCTGGTGCCGGCACGGTTGGCGATGTAGGTGCTGTTACCGGGCTAGAACCCATGACCGGATCAATAGGTGCAGCTACCGCGCTTGGGCCGGTCATTTGCATAATTTTGTCTAGCGGCAAGTACAGCAAGTTGGATCCCTGGCGAGATTCAATCATGACTTTGGTTACGTTGCCATACACCTGCTGCATGGTGTCGATGTACATGCGGTCGCGCGTGACTTGCGGCGCTTTTTGGTATTCAGCCAAAACCGACTTGAACCGCTGCGCATCACCTTCCGCTTGGGCAACTATGCGGGCCTTGTAAGCGTCAGACTCTTCCTTCAGGCGAGAAGCCGAGCCGACCGCTCTGGGAATCACGTCGTTGGCATAGGCCTGCGCTTCGTTTTTGGCGCGCTCACGCTCTTGACCGGCTTTGAGCACATCGTCAAACGCCGCCTGAACTTGCTCTGGCGGGCGAACGCCGCTTTGCTGCAAATTGATGCCTACTATTTCAACGCCAACCTTGTAGCGGTCGAGAATAGTTTGCATCAGCGCGCGGATGCGCGGGGCAATCTGATCGCGCTCCTCAGCCAAAGCCGAATCCATTTTCATTTTGCCGACTACTTCGCGAACAGCGGTTTCAGCGGCCTGAACGATGGCGTTGGTCGGGTCTTTGCTTTCAAACAAATAGGCCCTGGCATCGCTCAAACGGTATTGCACCGCAAACTTGATTTCAACGATGTTTTCGTCTTCGGTCAACATGGCTGAATCACGCAAACCTGTGGCTTTAATGACGGTGTCGCGCCCCACTTCGACCGAGCGAATTTGCGTTACCACGACTAATTCGTGGCGCTGAATCGGGTACGGCAGACGCCAATTAAAACCTGCGCCTACCGTGGCGTTGTATTTACCAAACTGCGTAATGACGGCCTGCTGTCCCTCTTGAACAATGAAAAAGCCGGTGCCCAGCCAGATCAGCACAGCTACGCCAGCTATCAAGCCCGCACCAATGCCTGCACTTTTCATGTCTGGCTGAAAACCACCGCCCGAACCGTCGCCGCCGCCGCCAAAACCACCGTTGCCGTTGTTGCGACCACGGCCGTTTTTATTGCCGCCAAAAAGGCCAGTTAATTTGCGGTTGAAGTCCTTCCAGAGCTCATCAAGATCTGGGGGGCCTTGATTGGCGCCCTTAGGCTTGTTACGCACAGGAGGCGGTGTTGGCGCTGAGGTGTCGGGCTCGGTACCCGACGGCTTTTCGTCAGGAGCCGATTTGTCTGGCGGCGGACTTTCTCCGTCGCGACCCCATTTGTTGTCATTCAAATTAAACATACCCAAAGCCCGGCGCTTAAGCCTGGCAGGCCATGACGACAACGATTGCAGTACAGGGTTCAAAATCATGGAATCCAACTCGCTTTTTTTACAGAACTCTATTGTGCCTAATTCAAAGCTCAGCTTGAGCAGTTTGCTCAAAGCTGGCACGTGTTCCAAGGGCATCGTTTATTGCAGCATGGCTTTGCAACAACCGGCGCAAATCGGGCAGGCCGTCGCCGGTTTGGGCGCTGACAAAAACCCTCTCAACTCGCTTGACCGAATCAGAGAACGCGTCTTTTACTTCAAACATATCGCTGAGTTGCAGTGGCCATTGCGATTTTTCAAGAGCGTCCAGCTTATTAAATACAAGGACTAGCGGCACATGTGAAGCGCCAATTTCCTCCAGCACACGTTGAACCTGCTCAATTTGTTCAAGGTAGTCTGGGTTGGCGGCGTCAACGACATGCAGCAACAGGTCAGCGTCGGCGGCCTCTTGCAAGGTGGCCGCAAACGCATCGACCAGTCCGTGCGGCAAATCGCGAATAAACCCGACCGTGTCGGAAAGCGATGCAGAACGCAGTGCGTCACCCAGGTAAACCTGGCGCGTCGTGGTGTCTAACGTGGCAAAAAGTTGGTCGGCGGCGTAGGCTTTGGCTTTTGTCAGGGCATTGAAAAGCGTAGATTTGCCGGCGTTGGTATAGCCTACCAACGAGATGTTGAAAGCGCCACGTCTGTCGCGCTGGCGGCGCTGCGTTTGGCGCTGCTTTTTGACCTTCGACAAACGATCTTTACACCGCTTGATGGCTTCGCCGATCATGCGCTTGTCCAGCTCAATTTGCTTTTCACCGGGGCCGCCACGCACGCCCGCGCCACCGGTTTGGCGCTCGAGGTGAGACCATCTGCGCACCAGGCGTGTTGACGAGTACTGCAAACGCGCCAACTCGACTTGAAGCTTGCCTTCATGACTGCGGGCGCGTTGGCCAAAAATTTCGAGAATCAGCAGGGTTCGGTCGTTAACGGGCAACTCAAGGTGCCGCTCAAGATTGCGCTGCTGGGCTGGGCTGAGCGCCTGGTCAAACAAAATCTCTGAGGCACCCAGCTGCTGTGCCAGCATTTTTATCTCGTCGGCCTTGCCGCTGCCGATAAAAAGCGCGGCATCAGGGGAGCGACGTTTGCAGGTCACTTTTTCTGCGGGTTGTAGTCCGGCCGTTTGAGCAAGCAAACCAAGCTCTTGGAGCTCGCCATCGAAGTTGGGCGACCCGAAGTCTACTCCCACCAAAATGGCTAGCGGTTTCTTGAGCGCAAGCAAATCTGGCAGGCTCAGCTTGCCGGTGCTGGATCGGCGTCGCCTTCAGCAGCAGCAAAGTTAACGGCACGCCCTGGGACGATTGTTGAAATAGCGTGCTTGTAAACCATTTGGGTAACGGTGTTGCGAAGTAACACAACGTATTGATCGAACGATTCGATCTGGCCCTGCAACTTGATTCCGTTGACGAGGTAAATCGAAACGGGTACGTGCTCTCGGCGCAACGTATTAAGAAATGGGTCTTGCAGTAGCAAGCCTTTGTTATTGCTCACGATATGTTCCGTGTTCAAGAGTTGATAAGCCTTAACAATATCACAGCCAAAAGCGACGCCCTACAGTTTTAAGACGAGTCCTTATCTTTGTAAGGGTTCTGCGAGGTTTTCATTTGAATCCGCATGGGGGTGCCGGTCAGGTCAAACTCTTTGCGGAACCGCCCTTCGAGGTAGCGCTTATAAGACTCGCTGACATGCTCAAGCGAATTGCCGTGCACGATGATGATGGGTGGATTCATGCCGCCTTGGTGGGCGTACCTGAGTTTCGGCCTGAAAACGCCCACCCGCTGCGGCTGCTGAAACTGCACCGCTTCGAGCAGCAATCGGGTCAGCACGGGCGTAGACATCTTTCGGTTGGCCGATGCGTGCGCTTGCGCAATGGCTTTCCAGACTGGACCCAAACCTTGACGCTTGATGGCTGAAATATGAAAAATAGACGCAAATTTCAAAAATGCCAGGCGAGTTTCAACCGAGCGCGCAAGAGTCTCGCGCTGATAAGCGTCTACTGCGTCCCACTTGTTGATGGCCAACACCACTGCCCGACCACTTTCCAAAATATAGCCAGCGATGTGCGCGTCTTGATCGGTCACGCCTTGGGTGGCGTCGAGCAGCAGCAGCACCACGTTCGAACTTTCAATGGCCTGCAAAGTTTTAACCACCGAAAATTTTTCAATAGCCTCAAATACCTTGCCCTTGCGCCGCAGTCCGGCCGTGTCAATCAGCTCAAACTTTTGACCCGCATGCTCAAAGGGCACCGAAATGGCGTCGCGAGTGGTGCCGGGCAGGTCAAACGCCACCAGTCGCTCTTCGCCCAACCAAGTGTTGATCAAGGTTGATTTACCGACGTTTGGCCGGCCTGCAACGGCCAGCTTGATGATGGAGGGGTCATGCGGCTCGGCATCAAGGTCTTCTTCGGGCAATTTAAGCAAGCCCAAAGCAGTGTCGACCAACGTTCGCATGCCCTGCCCGTGCGCGGCAGACACGGCCAGCACTTCGCCAAGGCCCAACTCAAAAAACTCGGCGAGCGCAACGCCTTCCAGCATGCCTTCAGCTTTATTCGCTGTTAGCACGCAGGGCTTGCCCAATTTACGCAGGTACTTGCCGATGTCGTAGTCTTGCGCGCTTACGCCTGCTCTGGCGTCTACCACAAACACCACCACGTCGGCCTCGGCAACGGCTTGGCGGGTTTGCTTGGCCATTTCTTTGTAGATACCGCTTTGCGCGTCGGGCTCAAAGCCGCCGGTATCAATCACGATGTACTCGTGTGTGCCCAGATTGCCGTTGCCATAGTGGCGGTCGCGGGTCAACCCGGCGAAATCAGCCACGATCGCGTCCCGCGTCTTGGTGAGGCGGTTAAATAAAGTGGACTTGCCGACGTTGGGGCGGCCAACCAAGGCGATAACTGGTTTCATCGATGCAATTCGTAGGGAACAACGGAAGGCTCGGTCGCCCGCCTGGCGATCTGGGAACGGTGCCTAAACGCCTTAAATTTACTCAGGTACAAAGCCGTAGACCCCGCCATTGCGGGTAACAGCAATCAAGGTGTTGCCAGCCAGTAACGGCGCTGCCGCAATCGCTGAGCCGTCGGTGCTGACGCGGTTAAGCAACGTGCCATCGGTGCGCGACAAGAGGTGAACAATTCCAGAAAAATCGCCAACGGCAATTGAACGACCAATCACCACAGGCGCGCTCAACCCGCGGTAGCGAAGGGCCTCACTTTTCCAGGCGCGCGTGCCGTCGGCTCGTAACCATGCCTGCACGGTGCCGTCGGCTTCAGTACCAAAAAGCAGCCGTTCATCGCCGCGCACACCCTGCGAGCCGTTGGCAGGCGCAGTCCAGATCAGACTGCCGCGCGCGGTATTGACACAACCGACATTGGCCTGAAAAGCCCTTGCGCAGACCACATCACCATCGCGGCTGACACCGGCCACCAAATCCACTAGCCTCTCTACGTCATTGATGCCACGCGGTGAGGCAATCGCCACTTCCCAACGAATGTTGCCGTTACCTGGGTTAAGACCCACCAAGCGTCCGGCTAAGCCAGCAACCAGGGTGTCATTGACCGCCATCAACACGCCAGCTTGCCGCAGCACCAGTGGCTCAGTGGGGCGCTGCTGAGTCCAGAGCTTGCGCCCGGTTTGGCCATCAAAGGCTTGGCTAGACCGGTCAGCTGCCAGTACAAAAACACGCCCACCAGCTACCAAAGGGGCGGTGTAGACCTCAGCGTTGAGCTTTTGCCGCCAAATTTCACGGCCGGCGACTAGCGCGACCACCTCGTTGCCTTGGGTCACAACGGCACTTACCTTGCCGTCGCTACCGACGCCTGCCGACAAGCCGCTGCCCACATTGGTTCGCCACACATCTGCGCCGGTACGAGAGTCAATAGCCGCTACTGTGCCGTCGCTGCCGGCCAGGTGCAACACACCGCCAACGTTGGCCACGTCGAGCGCAAACGTCACGGGCCCAATGCGGGACACCCAGGCCTGCTTTGCCGAGACAAAGCCATTGACCGGCTGTAACTGAGCCGGTTTGGGTTTGGACGAGCCTTCAAAAAACGCGCAGCCAGCCAAAGATGCTATTAAAATAAGAGCTGCTTGCGCCCGTATAATATGGGCTAGAGGGCTAAAAGTATCAGTTTTCATGGCTTTTTTGCTCCCAAATCGGCTTTTACCCCTGAGGCAGCCACGGCAGGCGGTACAAGCGCCGCAATAGGGTCGCTGCCCAGTGCATTGAGCTTGACCTCGACCAAGCGCCGGTACTCTGCCCGCTCATCCAGCGCTTTGAACGCTTTTTCATATTCAGCTTTTGCTTCAGGCTTTTTGCCTTGCGCAAAAAACACGTCACCGCGCCGATCGTTGGCTAATGCAGCAAAGTCTTTGCTAAAGCTACCGCTTAGTGCTGCCAAGGCTTCATCAAACGATTTGCTTTCAAGCAGTAGCCCAGCCAAACGAAGCTTGGCAATAGACGAAAACGCGTCGTCGGGCGCGCTTTTAATAACGGCCTCCAAAGCCAACCTGGATGCCGGCACATTCCCCTTTTCGTAGTGGGCTTTAGCCACCAGCAGCCCCGCCTGAGCCGAATAAACGGATTTGCCAAAACGCTCCTTCATGTCGGCCAGCGAACGGTCGATTCGGGCTGCATCACCGGACTGCACCGCACGCTCAACCTCCTCAAACATAACTGCTGCCTGAGCGCCCTGCTTTCGCTCCCAATACTGATAGCCCGACCAAGCGGCAATGCTCGAGAAAACAGCAATCAGCACCCAGGTGATCAGGTTGCCGTACTGACGCCAAAAGTGCTTGAGTTCAGCAAGTTGCTCTTGCTCTTCCAAATCGAGGTGTTTTGCCATAAAAGTCTGTTTGTCTTTTGATCGGGTGTGCGACTGCGTTGAAAATAGTGAGAAGCAGCCGAATGCGCTTGACTGGTAATTGTAGAGGCGCGCCCGCTCCCTAGAAATGAATAGCCGCTAACTGCGCAGCTTGGCTGCCCAGATCGCCGCATCGTTGAGCGACTCGGCCCACTGAGGCAGTGCCGCCGCACCACTTTCACTGCGCAGCGGCTTGACGGCTACATTGCCTTGGCTCACCTCATCTGCGCCGAATATCAAAGCGTATCGGGCGCCGCTAGCGTCGGCTTTTTTAAACTGCGTTTTCATGCTGCTGGCACCTAACGCCAAGCCTGCATGCATTTGCACGTTGACGCCTTCAGCACGCAGGTGCATTAAAACCGGCATCACGGCTGGCAACAACGCCGCATCGGGTACCACGGCGTAAGCATCTGGCACTTGCTCAGCAACGCTTGCGCCCTGCTCTTTAATTAGCTCCAACACCCGCTCCACGCCTAGCGCCCAACCGACTGCAGGCGCTGCCTTGCCACCAATTTGCTCTATGAGGTAGTCGTAACGCCCGCCGCCGCAAATGGTGCCTTGCGAGCCCAAGCTGTCAGTAATAAACTCAAACACCGTGAGGTTGTAGTAGTCCATGCCGCGAACCAAGCGCGGGTTGATCGTGTAGGCCACACCGCAGGCGTCCAGCACTGATTTAACGCCGCTGAAATGGGCCAGTGACGCCTCACCCAAAAAATCCATCAGCCGCGGGGCACTTTCAAGCATGGCTTGCATGGCGGGGTTTTTACTGTCTAGCAAGCGTAGCGGGTTGCTGTGCAATCGGCGCTTGGCGTCTTCGTCAAGCAGGGCGGCGTTGGCTTCGAAATAAGCAATCAAGGCAGCGCGATGCAGTTTGCGCTCCTCGGGCTGCCCCAGGCTGTTGAGTTCCAGGCGAATGTTTATCAAGCCGAGTTTTTTCCACAGCGCGTCGGCAAGCAAAATTAACTCGGCATCTACTTCTGCACCCGCAAAACCAAGGGCTTCAGCGCCGATTTGATGAAATTGCCGGTATCGGCCCCGCTGCGGGCGTTCGTGGCGAAACATGGGCCCCATGTAGTAAAGACGTTTGCCGCCTTCGTACAGCATGTTGTGCTCAGCCACTGCGCGAACCACGCCGGCAGTGTTTTCCGGCCTGAGCGTCAGCGCTTCGCCATTGAGTTTGTCTTCAAAAGAGTACATCTCTTTTTCAACAATATCAGTGACCTCACCCAATCCGCGCACAAAAAGCGGCGTGGGCTCGACGATGGGTGTGCGAATGTTGCGGTACGCAAAACTCGCCATCAGCACTCTTACCTATTCTTCCAACCACTCCCACCGAGCAGAGTCGGGCGGCAATATGTCGTTCATGCCTTTGACGGCCATCAGTTTTTCAGCCATGGCTCTTCAAGCAGTCTCAGAAACAGTGGAATTAGCAGTCACGCCAAAGCGGTTTTCAATGTAGTTTTCAACAATGACCTGAAACTC
>JANOWB010000254.1:0-6903 GCA_031417695.1 Polaromonas sp. | reverse complement strand
ATCAGAATGGGCGCCTGAACTGGCGCAGACCATGGTGTCGCTCGGTGGCGATATTGCACTCGTCATTGACGAAAACGGCATTATTCAGCGCGTTGACCAGCGCGCCTCTACGCCGCTGGCCAGCGACGCGCACACCTGGGTGGGCCACCGCTGGTCAGACACCGTCACGGTTGAAAGCCGGCCCAAACTGGAGCGCTTGATTGCCGAAGCCACCCCCACCTGCGCCACCAAAAAACGTGAAATTAACCACACTGGCTCAGGCGGCGTGAACGTGCCTGTAGCCTACACCGCCATCCGGCTGGGCTCACGCGGGCCCATCTTGGCCGTGGGCCGCGACTTAGGCATCAGCGCGGCGTTGCAGCAGCGGTTTTTAGGCGCGCAACAAGAAATGGAGCGCAACTACAGCCGCGCCCGCCAGTCAGAAGCGCGCTATCGGTTGTTGTTTCAAGTCGCTACTGACGCGGTGATTGTTGTCGATGGCGCTACGCTAAAGATAGTAGAGGCGAACCAGAGCGCTTCTGAATTGTTTGATTTAACGCCCGCGCAAGTGATGGGGCAAAGCGCCACTTTTGGCTTTGACCGCACCTCGCGCGAAACCGTTGACGCCATGATGCGCACCGCGCTTGAAAGCGGTCAGTCCACCGAAACGCGTGCGCGCTTAATGGGCAAAGTCAGCAGAACCAGCGTCACGGCCACGCCGTTTCGTGTGCTCGACAGCCAGCAATTATTAGTGCGAATCCGCTCTACTGCAGCATTGGGCTCATCTACCGATATGGGTGCAACGCTGGCCCGGCTGGTCGACAGCGCAACCGACGGCGCTGCAGTTACTGACGTTGACGGCGGCGTGCTGCTGGCCAACGCCGCGTTTTTAAAAATGGTGCAAGCGAGCACCGAAGCCTCGGTTCGCGGCAAGCCGCTTTCAGACTGGATCAGCCTGCCCAGCGAGCCGTTTGCCAACATACTCTCGCGCGTGCAGCGCGACGGCATGGTGGACTTCACTCCTTCGCAGGCGCTGCAAAGCGACGCGCAGCTTCGGCCAGTCGAAGTGGCGGCTACGCTGCTGAGCGAGATCGACCCGCCGTGTATTGGTTTTAGCATTCGCGTGATGCCCAGTGCCAGCGGCGCGCTAGAAGTAACGGTGGAGCCCATGCAAGCCGCCGTTAAAGTGCTGTGCGATCAGGTGGGCAGCGCCGCGTTGCCTGAGCTGATGCGCCGCGCCGCTGACGTGCTGCAGCGCAACTTCATTCGCATGGCAATGGAACGGGCGGGCGCCGACCTGAACAAAGCCGCCACGCTGCTGGGCATTAATCGGCAGCAGCTGGACTCACTAAATTCACTTAACCAGGCCAGCGGCGCGGCTTGATCCGAGTCTAAGTTGGGTTGTGTCGAGCTTGTGTCGAGCTTGTGTCGACCTCATAGCAAGGTTACGGCAAGTGCAACGAGCATCATGGCAACTTGAGGGCAACTTCGGGGCGGCTGCGGAGTAACGTCAGGGCGAGGGAGCTTTTTAAGCTAAAAAGGCTCAAAATCAGATTGTTTTAGGCCTCTAGCCCAATAAATACGGGCGCGAGCAGCTACTAAATTAATAGCGTAATTCATCTCACTGCAGCACTTGTGCAGAGGCGATTGTGCAGCTGCGAAAGCGCAGTTTATGCGTCCGTCGCGATGTCGCCGCCAATGCCAAAGCGCTTGAGCTTGACATACAGACTTTGCCTGGACAGGCCCAGCATCTCAGCGGCAGCGGCGCGGTTGTCACCGGTCAACTCCAGCGCGGCTTCAATGCAAAGCTGCTCAATCAAGTCGGTGGTTTCGCGCACAATGTCGCGCAGCGGCACGCGCCCGACCAGCTCGGTCATTTGCCCGGCTGAGCGAGGCAACTCTTTGGTCGTCAGCGCCTCGTTCGTTAAACGCCGGCCCACATCGCGAATGGTAAAACCCAAACACGGCTGGCTGCCGGTAGTAATCGACACGGCAGAAATTTCGACTTCAGACGACGAGCCGTATTCGCCTCGCAGCGTGGTGGCAAACAAGCGCACCGTGCCGCGCTGGCGCAGGTTGGAAATCAACACATTCAAATCAACGCCGCTGCGGCCTAGCCACTTTTGCAATGACTCCCCGCGTGCCAGCTCTTCGCTGGCGAGCTGTGTCAGCTCTAAAAACGCGCGATTCACCGACAGCACATGGCCATTGACATCTGTGACCACAAACGCATCGGGCGCGCAGTCAATCGCCTGGATCATCATTTGCACGGCCGCGCTGTCGGTTGAGGCAGAAGCAGGTTTTACCGGCGTGATGCGCACCAGCAAGTGCGTGGAGTTTTCTTGGCGAAACAACGAGCCTGAAACGGTAAACGCCTCAGGCGCGTCTGCAAAGCACACGGTGATGGGTTCGGCTCGCCCAGTTGCGCGCAACGCCGCAAACAGTTGCTGCGCCGCCGGAATGCTGGCTGCGTCCAGACTTTCTGACAGCACCCAACCAGCGCGGCGCGCTTTGTCGCCCAGCAATTTGTAGGCGGCGGGGTTGGCTTCTTCAAGCTTTTCAGATGTGGCGTCAAATATCAGCACTGCCTCAGCGGCAACTTGGAAAAGCAGCCGGTACCGGGTCTCGACGTGCCGCAGTCGCCAGTAGTCGCGCTCCATCGACAGCTGGGCACTGACCAGCCGCTGCTGCAGCGCCACTTGCGAACGCAGGTCACGCCCAAAAGCAATGGCGTGCTTTCTACCCGATGCACGGTTAACCGGCACCACCGAATACAAAAACGCAAGGTCAGCGCCGTCGGCAGACGGGTGATTGATGTGCCGCCATTTGCTGCTGCCCAGCGCGGCTTCGCTCAGCATTTCAGTGACTTTGGGCTGGCTTTCAACAGTGACCGTCTGCAGCCAGGATTTGCCCAACCAGTCGAGGTAGCCGTGTTGCTTGAGTTCGTCGTTGCCGAACGCCATGTCTTGAATGACACCTGCCTCATCAAGTATCAAGGCCACATCTGCGGCGGCTGAAATCAGGGACGCTGCGGTTTCTGCGTCTAGCCCGGCAAGAAACAACTCTGGTCGTTCAAAGTGCCCAATGATGTTTTCTTCTGTGGCCGGGAGCATTGACTAGGCTATCCAGAGGTAACCGAGCTAACGGTTTTAATTGCCGCACCCGCGCTGCGGTTTGCGTTAGTCGAAGCGGCACACGCGGCAACCAATTTGGCGGCGATTTCGGGCGCCTGAGCGCCGTCGGTGGCAGCCGCATCGGCGCCTACATAAGCCACAAACTCTGGGCGTTGCATAAATATGGGGCCGCCCACAATCACGCACATAGCGGGGTTCAATGCGGCAGCTTTAACGCTTTTAATACAGGCTGCAAGTTCATCGACATGGCCTTCGTTGCCTAAAGAAAACCCGACCACATCAAACCACTCACGTTTGACCATCAGCACCGGGTCCGCGCCAGCCTCCCACGGGCCACCGCCCACGTCCCAGCCAGCGCGGCGGAAAAATTCCGCCACCATGACCAGGCCGAAGGTGTGCTGCTCGCCTGGGCCAGGCAACAGCAATACGCTGCGCCCGCTGGCCAAGTCGTTGGAGTGGCCAAATGCCGGGCTAAGCTCGCGCAGCACCTGCTGCAAGCGGCCCAGGCCCACGGTGACCTCAGTAAAGTCGCACAAATCTTGTTCCCACAATTCACCCAGGTAGCGGGCAACCGGGGCGAGCAAGTCCAGATAGATGGTTTCTACCGAAATGCCGCGCACGCGCATGGCTTCAATACAGGCGTGGGCCACGTTCTCGTCGGGGGCCAACACCAATTTAGCAAAAGCGCGAACGTCTTCTGTGCTGACTTGCGGGGCAGACGACTGCAACAGGGAAATACAAGCGTCGGGAGTTTGGTGCGCCAGCATCAAGCGCGGAATAATTTCATGCTCAATCGCGCGGGACAGCAAAGCCAGGCGCATATCCACGGCTTCACGATTGGCGTCAGTCGCGATTCTGGCAATCGCCTGGCTGCCCTCGGTGTAGGCGCTGCCGTCGGTGGCTTGCACGAAGCCGAGTTGCTCAGCGCCATTGTTCGACTGGGCGGCATCGGGTGCGCCAGTCATGGTGTTGGTACGTGAGGCCATGTTTTTACGTCTCCTCGCGCTTGGCGCGAATGAAGCGGCTACCGTACATACCGAATCCAGTCGGAAGCACGTTTCGCCGTTAATGTTTGCACTGATAACCCAGAAAACCCGAAAACGCGGCTTTCTACGGCGGTCGCCGCAGAGCATTCCCCCGCGCTCCGAAGGGTTGTACAGGGCAAACACTGATCAGTCAATTCATACCTTCCCATATGGCGCAACTTTAACCGTAACCCAACACGTGTCAAGTAAAATTTACGTCAAGACAAGTTGACATATTTTGAAAGTCAGGCTAAATTCACACCCATGGCGACAAATAATGCGATGAACGTGGAAAACAGGCTGGGAGCGTCGACCGATCGAGCGAACCCAGCCAGCCGCGCCCTCTACACACCCGAACAACGCATCAAGCGAGACAAAACCGTTTGGACACTGGTTCAGGGAGTATTAGCGCCGATTCAGTTTTTGGTCTTCCTTGTCAGTGTAGTGCTGGTTCTGCGCTACCTTGCCACCGGCTTGGGCCATGACGCCGCCATTGTGTCTGTCGTTGTCAAAACCCTGACGCTGTACACCATCATGATCACGGGCTGCATCTGGGAAAAAGTGGTTTTTAACTGCTACCTGTTTGCACCGGCTTTTTACTGGGAAGACGTCTTCAGTATGTTGGTGTTGGCTTTGCACACCGCTTACCTCGTGGCGCTGGCCACTGGCGCGCTGACGAATGACCAGCTGATGTACCTGGCCTTGTTCGCATACGCCACTTACGTCGTTAATGCAGGTCAATTCATCTGGAAGCTGCGGTGTGCCCGCCTCGACCAAGCCAGACAAGTGGCTGGCAATTCAAGCGCCGGAGTCGCCGCATGAGCGCTGTTATTCCTATTCGCAACGCCGCGTCGTCGGGCTGTGCAGACGCACCTGTGCTTAAAGAGCGCGGTCAGCGTGAAGTGTTTTGCGGTTTGACGGGCATTATCTGGCTGCACCGCAAAATTCAAGACGCCTTCTTTTTAGTAGTGGGCTCGCGCACTTGCGCGCACCTGATTCAGTCGGCTGCAGGCGTCATGATTTTTGCCGAGCCACGGTTTGCAACGGCCATCATCGACGAGCGCGATTTAGCCGGCCTGGCAGACGCCAACACGGAGCTTGACCGCGTGGTTACACGCTTGCTCGAGCGTCGGCCAGAAATCAAACTGCTTTTTTTGGTGGGCTCTTGCCCATCAGAAGTCATCAAGCTTGATTTGTCTAGAGCAGCGTCCCGCCTTGGGGCGACATTTGCACCCAAAGTACGGGTGCTGAACTACTCTGGCAGCGGCATTGAAACCACGTTCACGCAGGGCGAAGATGCCTGCTTGGCCTCCATGGTGCCTGCACTTCCCGTTTCGCGCGACGATGCGCCTGCCGAGCTGCTGATAGTGGGCACTTTGGCGGACGTGGTGGAAGACCAGTTCACTCGGCTCTTTAAGCAATTGGGTATCGCTGCGCCCAAGTTTTTTCCGCCGCGTACAGCAGGTGATTTGCCCGCCATTGGGCCAAACACCCGATTCTTGTTGGCTCAGCCTTTTCTGGCGGACACCGCGCGGGTACTTGAGGCCCGTGGCGCGCAGCGGCTTGCAGCGCCTTTTCCCTTGGGCGCTGAGGGCACCACGCTTTGGCTGAAAGCCGCTGCCAGTGCTTTCAATATTGAAGAGTCTCACTTTGAGCAGGTCACCGCTGCAGCTCGTCAACGCGCCGAATCAGCGTTGGCGCGGCAACGCGCACAGTTGTCTGGCAAACGAATTTTCTTTTTCCCTGACTCCCAGCTTGAGATTCCGCTGGCGCGCTTTTTATCGCGCGAGCTCGGCATGGAACTGGTCGAAGTAGGTACGCCCTACCTGCATCGCCAGCACTTGTCAGAAGAGCTGGCCATGCTGCCAGAGGGCACTTTTTTATCTGAAGGCCAGCACGTTGAAAACCAGCTTGACCGTTGCCGCGCCGCACGGCCCGATATTGTGGTGTGCGGCCTCGGGCTGGCCAACCCGCTTGAGTCTGAAGGCATGACCACCAAATGGGCCATTGAGCTCGTGTTTACGCCGATTCAAGGCTACGAACAAGCTGCCGATTTGGCTGAACTATTTAGCCGCCCTCTGGTTCGCCGCATGCGGCTGGCTGCATAAAGCACGAACGATGCAACTCACACTTTGGACATACGAAGGCCCACCTCATGTGGGCGCCATGCGCGTTGCTACCGCCATGGAAGACGTGCATTACGTTTTGCACGCACCGCAGGGCGACACGTACGCTGACCTGCTTTTTACGATGATCGAGCGGCTGCCTAAACGCCCGCCCGTTACCTACACCACGTTTCAGGCACGCGACTTGGGTGGCGACACCGCCGAGCTGTTTAAAACCGCTGCAAAAGACGCTTATGACCGCTTTAAGCCCAAGGCCATGCTGGTCGGCGCGTCGTGCACGGCCGAGCTCATCCAGGACGACCCGGGCGGTTTGGCCAAAGCACTTGATTTGCCAATACCTGTCGTGGCACTGGAGCTACCTTCTTATCAACGCAAAGAAAACTGGGGCGCTTCAGAGACTTTTTACCAGCTGGTGCGGGCGTTGGCCAAGCCGTCAACCAAAACCGAGCGCGCTGCCGGTCAGCGCCCAAGTTGCAACATTCTGGGTCCCACGGCACTCGGCTTTCGCCACCGAGACGACTTGCGCGAAATCTCTGGCTTGCTTACCGAGCTCGGCATTGACGTCAATGTAGTGGCGCCCTTGACCGCCACGCCCGACGACATGGCGCGCTTGGGGCAAGCAGACTTTAACGTCGTGCT
>JANOWB010000253.1:0-3558 GCA_031417695.1 Polaromonas sp. | reverse complement strand
GATGGCGTCTTCAGCCAAAATTGAGCAGTGAATTTTCACCGGTGGCAAAGCCAGTTCTTGCGCGATTTCGCTGTTTTTGATGCTTGCTGCTTCGTCTAGCGTTTTGCCTTTGACCCACTCGGTGACGAGTGAGCTGGACGCAATCGCCGAGCCGCAACCGTAAGTTTTAAAGCGTGCGTCTTCAATCACGCCCGTCACTGGGTTGACCTTGATTTGCAGCTTCATCACGTCGCCGCAAGCCGGTGCACCAACCATGCCGGTGCCTACGGTGTCGTCGCCTTTTTCAAACGAGCCAACGTTGCGGGGGTTTTCGTAGTGGTCGACCACTTTTTCACTGTATGCCATGATATTTACCTCTTTAGCTTTTACTTTGCGCCGCTCAGTGAGCTGCCCACTGGATGCTGGAAATGTCCACGCCATCCTTGAACATGTCCCACAACGGTGACAGTTCGCGCAACTTGGCAACGTTTTCTTTGATCGTGCCCACTGCGTAGTCAATTTCTTCTTCAGTTGTCCAGCGGCCCATCGTCATGCGCAGGCTGCTGTGAGCCAGCTCGTCACTGCGGCCCAAGGCGCGTAAAACATAGCTGGGTTCTAACGAAGCTGATGTGCAGGCCGAACCGCTCGACACGGCCAAGCCTTTGATACCCATGATCAATGACTCGCCCTCAACATAGTTAAAGCTCATGTTCAGGTTGTGCGGCACGCGCTTTTCGGCGTGGCCGTTCAAAAACACTTCTTCAACATCTTTCAAACCGGCCAACATGCGCTGCTGCAAGCCGCGAATGCGCTTGTTTTCTTCGTGCATTTCCAGCTTGGCAATGCGATATGCCTCGCCCATGCCTACGCACTGATGCGTTGGCAGCGTGCCTGAACGCATGCCGCGCTCATGCCCGCCACCGTGCATTTGCGCCTCAAGCCGGATGCGTGGCTTTCGGCGAACGTACAGTGCGCCTATGCCCTTGGGGCCGTAGGTTTTGTGCGATGTCAGGCTCATCAAGTCAATCGGCAAGGCCGTTAAATCAATGTCTACCCGGCCAGTGGCTTGCGCTGCATCGGTATGGAAGATGATGCCTTTTTCACGGCACAGCGCGCCAATCGCGGCCACGTCTTGAATCACGCCAATTTCGTTATTCACGAACATAACGCTGACCAAAATCGTGTCTGGGCGAATCGCGGCTTTCAGCACTTCAAGGTCTAACAAACCGTCGGCTTGCACATCGAGGTAAGTTGCATCGAAACCCTGGCGCTCTAGCTCACGAAACGTATCCAGCACGGCTTTGTGCTCGGTCTTGACCGTGATGAGGTGCTTGCCTTTTGTTTTGTAAAACTGCGCTGCGCCTTTGATGGCCAAGTTGTTCGACTCGGTTGCGCCGCTGGTCCAGACGATTTCGCGCGGATCAGCGCCAATCAGCTCCGCAACCTGCTCGCGCGCTTTTTCAACAGCGGCTTCGGCCTCCCAGCCCCACGCATGGCTGCGTGATGCGGGGTTACCAAAATGCTCGCGTAACCACGGAATCATGGCGTCCACCACACGTGGGTCGCACGGGTTGGTGGAGCTGTAATCCATGTAAATGGGGAAGTGTGGGGTTTCCATGTTGGCTGGCTCAGTAAGTTAGCGGGCTACAAATAAAAATGCGTAAAGCGCAAGGCCGGTGTTCAAGACTTCAAAAACACATTGCCCAAGGCAAAAACCGAGTTTGGCGCATTCACACGCACTGGCTTGACCATAGGCGTGGTGAAAATCGCTTTTTTAACCATCGGCGTGTTTTCAACCACTACGCCTTTGGCAAGCTGGTCGTCCACCAGCTTTTGCAAGCTGACAGAATCCAAAAACTCGACCATGCGACTATTGAGTGACGCCCATAAATCATGCGTCATACAGCGGGCGCCCTCGCCCAGGCAGTTTTCCTTGCCGGCGCAGTGCGTGGCATCAATCGGCTCGTCGACCGACACAATAATGTCTGCCACGGTGATGTCTGCAGCCTTGCGGCCAAGGGTATACCCGCCGCCTGGGCCGCGCGTGGACTCAACCAGTTCATGTCGGCGCAGCTTGCCAAACAACTGCTCCAAGTAAGACAAAGAGATTTGCTGACGCTGGCTGATGGCAGCGAGCGTAACGGGACCATTGTTCTGGCGAAGGCCAAGATCAATCATGGCGGTGACCGCAAAGCGGCCTTTAGTCGTGAGGCGCATAACAAGCTCCTTTGGTTGGCTTGACTGTCGTTTTCACTCTAAAAATAAATGTTTTTAGAGAGCTAAGTTCCTCTGGTCGCCCCGGTCAGTCAATCGGCTCATGGGGCGAATTTTCTTTTTTTGGTAACGTTCCTGACTGATTGAGTCAAGTATATCACCACCAGAGAATCTTTGCAGACTTGCAAGTTGCAAAAAAGACTTGCCAGTATTAATTCCCGACTAAACGACTGTCTCTTTCGCTCTTTCTACTCCTTCTATTACCTACGCCCTTCCGCTCCCCGCAGCACTGATCGGCACGATGTTGTCAGACCCACCTGCGCCAAAGGCCTGCTCTTTCAAAAGATGCAGCTGGTCACGCACCCGCGCAGCTTTTTCAAATTCGAGGTTTTTAGCGTGCTCCACCATCTGCTTTTCGAGCCGCTTGATTTCGCGTGACACGTCTTTGTCGCTCATGTCTTCCACCAACGCTTTTTGCATGAGCAGCTTGTCAGCCTCTTTGCCGGATTTTTCGCTGTACACACCGTCAATCAAATCCTTGATACGCTTGACCACGCTTTTCGGCGTGATGTTGTGTTCAATGTTGTGGGCGATTTGTTTGTTGCGGCGGCGTTCGGTCTCGCTCATGGCCTTGGCCATTGAATCAGTGATGCGGTCGGCATACAAAATCGCCCGGCCATTCAGATTACGCGCCGCACGGCCAATGGTTTGAATCAAGCTGCGTTCGGCGCGCAAGAAGCCTTCTTTGTCCGCATCCAAAATTGCCACCAATGAAACCTCGGGAATATCCAAACCCTCACGCAGCAAATTAATGCCGACCAGCACATCAAACGCACCCAAACGCAAGTCACGCAAAATCTCGACCCGCTCCACCGTATCAACATCGCTGTGCAGGTCGCGCACTTTCACGCCGTTTTCGCTCAGGTAATCGGTCAACTGCTCAGCCATGCGTTTGGTCAGCGTGGTGATCAGCACCCGCTCGTTTTTATCAACGCGAATGCGGATTTCACCCAACACATCGTCGACCTGGTTCACTGCCGGCCGCACCTCAACTTGCGGGTCGACCAGGCCAGTAGGCCGAACGACTTGTTCAACCACCTGCCCAGCGTGTTCATTTTCATACGCAGCCGGCGTGGCCGACACGAAAATAGCCTGGCGCATTTTGGTTTCAAACTCTTCAAACTTCAGTGGCCGGTTGTCCAGCGCGCTCGGCAGCCTGAAGCCGTAGTCCACCAGGGTGGTTTTGCGTGACCGGTCGCCGTTGTACATGGCGTTGAGCTGGCCAATCATCACATGGCTTTCGTCGAGAAACATCACTGCGTCTTTGGGCATGTAGTCGCACAGCGTTGACGGCGGTGAGCCGGG
>JANOWB010000252.1:0-10928 GCA_031417695.1 Polaromonas sp. | reverse complement strand
CTTGGCGATTTCAATTTCGCCTTCACGGGTCAGAAGTTCAACCGTGCCCATCTCGCGCATGTACATGCGCACCGGGTCGGTGGTGCGGCCGAATTCACTGTCTACCGTCGACAGCGCGGCTTCAGCAGCTTCTTCGGCTTCTTCCTCGGTTGAGCCTGCAGGCGCGTTGCTGGTAATGAGCAAGGCCTCGGCGTCAGGGGTTTGCTCGTACACGGCCACACCCAAATCGTTCAGGGTGTTGATCACCGCTTCAAGGGTTTCCGCGTCAATGAGTTTGTCAGGCAGGTGGTCAGAAATTTCGCCGTGCGTTAAATAGCCACGCGTTTTACCTTGCTTGATCAGCGCTTTCAGGCGCTGGCGGCGCTTGAGCACGTCTTCTTCACTGAGCACGGTTTCGTCCAGGCCGAACTCTTTCATCAGCGCGCGCTCTTTGGCCTTGCTGATTTTCATGCGCAGCGGTTTGACCTTTTCGGTGGTGTCTACGGCAGGCGCTTCTTCAAATTCAGCAACGACGTCGGACAGGTCTTCGTCGCCATCGCCTTTGGCTTTGCGGCCGCGCTTGGCGCCAGCAGTTGCTGCGCCATCGTCAGGCGTGGCGTTTTTCGGCGGGCGGCCGGGTTTCTTTTTCAAGGGCACTTCAATGGCGGCTGCAGGGGGAGTCTTAAGGGGCACGGACGGGGCTTTCGTTGCGGATGGTTTGGGTGTGAGGCTGTTTGGCGCAAGCTTGGCGGTGGGCTTTTTTTCAAGCTTTACCGCTAACTTGCCTGATGGAGATGATGTGGTGGCTTTTTTCGTTTTATCAACCGCTGCGGGCGTGGCTGCCGGTTTGGCAACATTTTTTACCGCCGCTTTCAGGGGCGCTTTAACAGGCGCCTTTGCCGATGTTTTTGCCTGCGCCTTTGCTGGCACTTTTGCTTTAACTACCGACTTGGCAGCAGGTTTAACGGCTGCTTTTACAGCGGCCTTCACCACAGTTTTAGCAACAGGCTTTTTTGATTTTTGCAAAGGCATGGCGGGCGCTCCGGATGACGAAAACGTTAAAACGCTGAACACAAACAAAAAGTGATTCCCGGTTAGGGAATTAAATAATTTCCCCGGTTAGGGGAATTAGGTGGTTTCCCCGGTTAGGGGCGTCAAGCAAGCTGTCGGGGCGAACATTTGGAATGCAGTCGTTGCGGTGGGGTGGCCGTTGCTTTAGAAGCTAAATTTCCGTGTGTGCGGAAGGCCTGTGCCGGACGTGTTGCTGTCGCGCTTGCTGTGTCGAAAAACGGATTATACCCTATCGCCTCATTTTTAGGCGGTTTTTTTGTACGGTTTGAGCGGTTTTAAGCTGCCTGAAAAGGCTAGCCCCTCAGCTGGGCACTCAGGGCTTTGTAGCGCTGCATGGCAAGTGGATCAGTGGCGGCGCGTTGGGCCAGCTCGTTTAATTCGCGCTGTTGGCTAAGTTTGAGGAGTTGGGCAAGAATGCTGCGCACTTCCGACCAGTCGCTTTCAATGCCCTCGGGAATTTGTGCCAATTGGGCTGTGGCGTGGCTCTCAAAAGCGTGGCCGCGCAGGCCTTCGCGCAGGGCGGCCCAGGGCTGCGGGCCGTGGTCGTGCAACTGGCTTTCCAGCCATGCAAACAGGGGGCCGTGGGGCGCGGGCAAGCTGCACAGCAGCGCGTGTTCTTCGGCGCTCAGTTTGTCCCAGCTTTGCGCTTCAGTCAGCAGCAGGCGCAGGACGCGGTCTTCCCGGCTGGCGGGCTGCAGGCGGCCAGCCACCCGGCGTGGCGTCTTGATGCTGGCTGCCACCGGCGGTGCAAAGTGCGGCTCAGAGCCCGAATAATCGCTTTCAAAGCTGTTGGGGTAGTCAGGCTCGTCTGGGTAGGCGGTGCCAGCGCTTTCTGCCCCGTTTTGAGTTGTTTTTGACGCCGTTTCAGGGTTATAGCCGGCTTTTTTCGGGCGCGAGTAGCTATTACTTTTATAGCTATCTTTGTAACCGTTTCTGTAGCTGTTTTGGGCCGGCTGCCAGGCTTGCTCAAGGTCGCGGCTGTCCAGCTGCACCTTCTCGGCAATCACCGCCAGCATTTGCTTTTTAAATGCGCCGTCAGGCAGTTTGACCCACATGGGGCCAACCTGGCTGGTCAGGCGGGCCAAGCCTTCGGCGGTGTCTAAATCGCAACCGTCTGCCGCAGCTTCCAGCATGAATTTGCTGAGCGGCATGGCTTTGGCCACCGCCTCGGTAAAGCCGTCTTTGCCGTGCTCGCGCACAAAGCTGTCGGGGTCGTGTTCGGCCGGCAAAAACAAAAATTTAACGTTGCGCACGTCGGTGGCAAAGGGCAAGGCTGCATCGAGCGCCTTGCGGGCGGCCCGGCGCCCGGCGCTGTCGCCATCAAAACTAAATACAACCGAGTCAGTGAATCGAAAAAGCTTTTGCACATGTTCTGCCGTGCAGGCCGTGCCCAGCGTGGCCACCGCATTGGCAAAGCCCATTTGCGCCAGCGCCACCACGTCCATGTAACCTTCAGTGACCAGCGCGTAGCCGTGCTCTCGCAGGGCGGTGCGCGCCTCAAACAGACCGTATAACTCGCGCCCTTTGCTGAAAACGGGGGTTTCAGGCGAGTTCAAGTATTTAGGTTTCTCGTCGCCAAAAACCCGCCCGCCAAAACCAATGCATTCGCCTTTGACGTTGCGAATCGGGAACATCACGCGGTCGCGGAAGCGGTCGTAGCGTTTGGCCTCTTTTGGTGACGTTCCCTGGGCGTTTTCTTCACCAGCCTCGCCTGTGATTACCAAACCGCTTTCTACCAGCAGCGCGTCGTTGTAGTCGGGGAACACGCTGGCCAGACTGCGCCAGCCTTCAGGCGCGTAACCCAAGCCAAAGGTTTTGGCGATTTCGCCCGACAGGCCGCGGCCTTTGAAATAGTCGATGGCTTTTGGCGTGTTGCGCAGGTGTTTGATGTAAGCGATGCCGGCTTTTTCAAGCACGCTGGTGAGCGTAGCTTGTTGTTCTCGCATTTGCGCGGCTTTGGCCCGGTCTTGGGGTGACACGTCGTCTTCGGGCACCTGCAGGCCGTATTGCTGGGCCAGGTCTTTGACCGACTCAATGAACGACATGCCCGCATGGTCCATTAAAAAGCTGATGGCGTTGCCGTTTTTGCCGCAACCAAAGCAGTGGTAGAACTGTTTGGCCGGGCTGACGCTAAACGATGGCGACTTTTCGCCATGAAAAGGGCACAAGCCCATGAAGTTGGCGCCGCCTTTTTTCAGCTGCACGTGGCGGCCCACAATGTCGACAATGTCGGCTCTGGCTAGCAGTTCTTGAACAAAAGATTGGGGAATGGCCACGCGTAATTTTGTCTCATAACTGCCCGGTACGAGAACAGATGCGGTACGACGGACGTAAAAAAGCCCGCGGGTAGCGGGCTTTTTATTTGGAAAGCTGCGTTGAGATCAACGCACCACTTCACTTCGCCGGTGCTTTTTTAGCTGGCTTTTTGGTTTTCTTTGGCTTGGCAGTAGCGTTGTTCATGGTGTTGTCCTAAAAGTAAATTAACTAACTTACCGGGTCAATGACTCGGCGCTTCGTATTGCTACGCTAAAAGACTTGCTTTGAGGGCTAATCTTGCAGCTAGGCAACGTATTATGCAACGGACTAGTTAGCGCCAAGGTTGACAGTATTTGATAAATAGTTGAAATTTTTTGAAATTGTGCTGCTATGACCACACCGTTGCCAACTACCTCCAGCTTAAGTCCCCCGCAGTCGGCCAGTTTGCCTGCTGGCGGCGGCCCTGCGCGCTACCGCAACATTGATTTTTTGCGGTTTTTACTTTGCCGGCCGTTTTACTGGATGCTGGCTTTTTTGATTGTTGAAGCGGCGCTGGCGGCGGCAACTACGGCGCTGATCATTCAGGCCGGGCATGACGTGGCCGAACAGGAATTTTTAATTTCAGACTTTGTGTGGATTGTGCTGGCGCAATCGGTGTCCTACATCGTGGGGGCCACCAGCTGGATTTTTGCCGAGCGGGCCGGCTTTGGTGCCTATGGGCGTTACATGTTGCGCTTTGCGCGCGACAACCGCGGCCAGCCCGCGCTGCTGGGTTACAAAGCCCAGCGCGACCATGTTGAGCCGTTTTTAACCAACGAAACGTTTCAAATATTTTTTGAGCTGGTCTATGAGCTGGAGGCTGACTTAAAACTTTTTTTCGGGTTGATTTTTAACAGCATTGTGTTGGGCTTTGCCATTGATGCCGGGCTGCCGGCCGTTTACGCGGGCGTGTTTGTTGTGCTGCTGGGTTTGCAGTACCTGGTGCGCCGCCCGGTGGCTGGCGCTTACCTGGAGCAGCAGCGCACCTCCAACCGCATGACGGCGCACACCTACACGGCCTGGGACAACATCACGGCGGGCAACCGGTACAACTACCGCTTGTGGCACGCCGGGTTCAAGCAGCGGCTGCGCGATGCATTGGGCGCGCAAATCAAGGCAATTTTGGCGCGCGAGGGAATCGCGGCAGTCAGCGGCATTTTTGCGTTGGTAGTGGTGTTTAGCTACCTGGCCTGGATTGCTGGGCGCAACGTGACGGACACTGGCCTGTTGATCGCACTGGCCGCTACGCTGCCCCGGCAAATTGATTTGTCTTACAACGTGCACGGGCTGGCCAGCGGCTGGAACGACTTGCTGGCCGTGTGGACCCGCACCACGGGTGCTTGCGCAGCGATGCGGCCAGCGCCAGACGCTAACTTTAATGACCGCATTCGGTTTGACGGCGTGGCCATTTCCAGCGGCGCGCACGCCGTGCCGTGCACCAGCGTGGAGCAAGCGCTGGCAGAGGTGGCCGCCCAGCCCCACGGCCGCTTGCTGGTGCGCGGGCGCAACGGCTCGGGCAAGTCAACCCTGCTGGTGGCCCTGAAAGTCAAGCTCGGCGCCAACGCTTTTTATTGGCCCACCAGCGACAAGCTGGCGTTTGCATTTTCAGGCGCGACTGGGCCGGGGGAGGACGCTGAAGAGCAAGGCGAAGACGCAAGCCGCGAGACGGCTCAGGCCGATGTCGCTGCAGCCACGCCTGCAGCGCACGGCTTTTCATCGGGCGAGCGGCAGTTGAGGTCGCTGCAAGAAATAGTTAACCGCACCCAAGCCGCTGTGTACTTGCTGGACGAATGGGACGCCAATTTAGACGCCAAAAACCGTGCCAGCGCCGAGGCACTGGTGGCGCAGCTGGCAGCCCGTGCGGTGGTGGTTGAAATCTCCCACCGCGACAGAATATAGGTAAAAACAGCTATAGCCCAATCAATACGGGCGCAAGCAGCTACTTAAAACATAGCATAGGTGTTTGCGGGCAGGGTCAGCCGAGTGTGCGCCGGCGGCGGTAAAGTCGATTCGTTGCTTCATTTATTTTCCACATCATGCTTTTTTTGATTTCCCCCGCCAAGTCGCTTGACTACACCACCCCAGCACAAGTTGCCACGCACACGCAGCCGCTTTTCGTCAAGCAGTCGGCAGCATTGATCGATGTGCTTAAAACCCAGTCACCGCAAGACATTGCCGGGCTGATGAGTTTGTCTAGCGCGCTGTCTAACCTGAATGTGGCGCGCTACCAAGCGTGGTCTAAAAAGGTCAGTGTCAACAATTCAAAGCAGGCGCTGCTGGCTTTTAACGGCGACGTGTACGAGGGCTTGAACGCCAAAACCTTGAGCGCAGCACAGATCAATTGGGCGCAAGATCACGTTTGCATATTGAGCGGTTTGTACGGCGTACTCAGGCCGCTTGATTTAATGCAGCCGTACCGGCTTGAAATGGGCACTGCCCTGCACACGCCGAAAGGGCGTAACCTGTATCAGTTTTGGGGCGCGCAGCTGTCGGCTTATCTCAATGAACGCTTGGGCAGCTCTGCGCCCGTGGTTGTGAATTTGGCCAGTCAAGAGTACTTCAAGGCGGTTGACTTGAAAGCGTTAAAAGCGCGCGTGGTGAGCTGCGTGTTTGAAGATTTCAAAAGCGCAGGCGGTGCAAATGGCGATGCAGGCGGCAAATACAAAATCATCAGCTTTAACGCCAAGCGGGCGCGCGGCCTGATGGTGCGCTATGCGGTTGAAAAGAAAATCACCAGCGTTAAAAAACTAGAGGGCTTTGATGCTGAAGGCTGGCGTTTTGCGCCTGCCGCTTCAACGCTAGACAAGCTCGTGTTCAGGCGCAAGTTGGCATGACTCTGGCAGCGGCCTTGCCGTGCCCCATGCCGTGTCCATCTTTTGGGGGTGCAGGCGCAACGCTAGACGGCGGCGACAAATGGGTTGAAGTGCTCAGCAGGCAGCACGCCCCCGAGCTGGTGGTGTTTGCCAATTTGTTAACTGGCGCTGAATGTGAGGCCTTGATAGCTGCTGCTGCACCGCGGCTGTCCCGGTCATTGACCGTCGACGTGCGCACCGGCAATGAGTTGCTGCATGCTGACCGCACCAGTCAGGGCATGTTTTTTGAGCGTTCTGAAAACGAGGTGGTGCAGCGCGTAGAAGCCCGCATCGCCAAACTGCTGCGCTGGCCACAAGCTAATGGCGAGGGCTTGCAGGTGCTGCGCTACTCCAAAGGCGGGCAGTACGCGCCGCATTACGATTACTTTGACCCGCTGGAGGCGGGTACGCCCGCGCTGCTGGCGCGTGGCGGACAGCGCGTGGCGACTTTAATTATTTACTTGCAATCGCCCGAGGCGGGCGGGGCAACCGTGTTCCCCGACTTGGCGCTTGACGTTGCACCGCAGCGCGGCCACGCCGTGTTTTTCAGCTACCCGCAGCCGCAGCCGTCAAGCTTGTCATTGCACGGGGGTGCGCCAGTGGAGCGCGGTGAAAAGTGGATTGCCACCAAATGGCTGCGGCAACACGCATTTGCCTGAATTAATCTTAATTTAGGCGTTAAAATAGGTCTTTAAGCCAATAAATACGGGCGCAAGCAGCTATGAAATTAAGAGCAAATAATATCCAAATCAAAGTCGAAGATTCAGCCCCTGACGCCACTCATTTGCCTGTGGTTTTGCTGATCATGGGGCTGGGCATGCAATTGATTGCCTGGCCGCCCGGCATGGTGCGCGGGTTGATGAACGCCGGCTTTCGCGTCATTCGGTTTGACAACCGAGACAGCGGCCTGAGCGACCATCTCCATGCACTGGGCAAACCCAACTTGCTGTGGCAAGGCCTGAAGTACAAGCTGGGCCTGCCGGTTAAAGCGCCTTACAGCTTAAGCGACATGGCGCAAGACGCGATTGGCGTGCTGGACGCGTTGGGCATTGACAAGGCGCACATCGTCGGTGTCAGCATGGGCGGCATGGTTGCGCAGCGCGCTGCACTGCTCGCGCCCCACCGGGTGTTGAGTTTGACCAGCATCATGAGCTCTAGCGGTGCGCGAGGTTTGCCCACGGCTGATGCCGCCGTTACCCGCCAAATGCTCAAGCGACCGGTCATCAAAGGCAAGGGCGCAGAAGCTGGCCAGCAAGCGGCCATTGACCACTCAGTTAAATTGTTTCAGGCCATTGGCAGCCCGGGTTTCCCGACTGACGAAGCTTTTTTGCGTGAGCGCGTGACGCAGTCAACCCAGCGCAGCTTCAACCCCAATGGTCTGTTGCGGCAAATGGTGGCCATTGCCGCTGACAGCGACCGCGCCAGCCAGCTCAAAGCCATCAGCGCCCCTACGCTGGTGCTGCACGGCAAGGCGGACCCACTGGTGCCGTATGCCTGCGGCGAGGACACCGCGCGGCGCATACCCGGCGCGCGCCTGGTCGGCATTGAAGGCATGGGCCACGATTTGCCGCCCGGGGTCGTTGAGCGACTGCTGCTCGAAATGCTGCCCCATTTAAATCAGGTGAATCAGACGAATCAAGCAAGCCAAGCAAACCAAGAGCAACGCAAACTGGCTTCTACTGTATGAACAAACCTGAACAATCGCAGCTTGGCAAAGCCTCAGCCTATATTGATCAGTATGACGCGTCGCTGCTGTTCCCCATTGCCCGGGCCGACAAGCGTGCTGAACTCGGTGTGGCGGATGCGCAGCCGTTTTTCGGCGCAGACATGTGGACGGCCTACGAGCTCAGCTGGCTTAATCTTCGCGGCAAGCCGCAAGTAGCGCTGGCCCACGTCACCGTGCCGTGCGAGTCAACGCACATTGTTGAAAGCAAGTCCTTCAAGCTGTACCTGAACAGCTTTAACAACACCCGATTTCTTGATGCCAGAGAAGTGCGCGAGCGCATTCGGGCCGACCTTAATGCTGTGGTGGGCGGCGGTGTGGGCATTAAAACGCTGGGCCCCGAGCTGTTTGACCGCGAACCTATTGAAGAAATGGACGGCATCAACCTTGACCGGCTAGACATTGAATGCCTGCACTACACGCCAGCGCCCGAACTGCTGTTTGCTGAATTTGACGAAGTCCCGGTCAGTGAAACGCTGACCAGCAATTTGCTAAAAAGCAATTGCCTGGTCACCAGCCAGCCCGACTGGGGCAGCGTGCAAATTGCCTACACCGGCCCGCAAATCAACCAGGAAGGGCTGCTGCAATACCTCGTGAGCTTTCGCAATCACAACGAATTTCATGAGCAATGCGTAGAGCGAATATTCATGGACGTGTGGACCCGCTGCAAACCCATCAAGCTGTCGGTCTACGCCAGGTACACCCGCCGCGGCGGCTTGGACATTAATCCCTTCAGGTGCAGCTTCCCAGCGCAGCTGCCGGCTAATGTGCGAACTGCTCGGCAGTAGTGAAGTTTTTTAGCTATTACATTTGTAGCTGCTTGCGCCCGTATTCATTGGTCTGATTGCTCTTTTCATACCCAGAAACCGCCATTTTTAACTTTTTTAGGCGTTTTGCCAATTGATTGGCATCTAGATAGCCGTGACGGGCTTTTTCTAGAACCCCACAGACGCCATCACCATCAGCGTAGGCGACTTCACTACACCAGCAGGCAAGCTTGCTGGTTTGCCCCCGTGGGTGCGCCAGGCCAAAGCTGCTTTGACCTGAATCTTGTCAAACCTGGCGTTAATGCCAAAGCCCACGCCGCCCAAGCTTTTGCTGTTGGCTGCAGTCGCTGCGGTTGGCCCAAACGGGTTGTTGTTGAACGTCACTTTGCCAAAGTCATAGAACGCGGTGACCTGCCAGTTTGGGCTGTAGTTGTGGCGCACCTCGACGGTGCCTTTGACGCCTTCGTCGCCGCTGGCTTCGCCTTGCGGGTAGGAGCGGACCCCGCTAGGGCCGCCCAGGCTGAACTTTTCTGAAGAGTCGAGGTTTTTACTGGCGAGCTGGCCATTGAACGTGACCTGCAGCTGGGTGTCGTTACCCAGGCGCTGCAAGCGGCCAAGGGAGTAGCCCAGCACCAAGTAGCGGCCTTGGGTTTGGGCCGACACCGCATCAATACCCAGCGCGCTCGGCGAGTCAATCGCCAGCTTGCCCAGCCCAATGGACGCGTCAAAGCTGGTGATGCCGCCGCCACCGAGTGCGTCTTGCTGGTTGCCGGAGAAGCCCAAGCGAGTAATGCCGGCTTTTTTGTTAGTGCTGGTAGCGGAGGCATTGACCTGGTCATTAAAGCGCTTGGCTTCATACGACATGCCGCCACTCAGGTTAGTGAGGGCACTGCGAATGAACGGATAAGACAACGATGCACGGGTGCTGCTGGCGCTGCCTGCGGCGTCTAACGCAGCAAACTCGCGGCCCAACCCGTAGCGGGTGGCAAAGTAAGCCAGCTCGGCGCGCAGGCCGTCGCTGCCCAACGGCGCAGCATAGGCGATGCGGGCAAACTGCAAGCCTTGCCCTGAAGTGAGGGCACTGGCGCTGAACTGGTCGCCCACACCTAGCGGGCTGGCCACCGCAAGATTAGAGCCTAGCCGGTTAGGCCCGGTGTAGCGGCTGCCGTAGTTGTCTAGCGTGATGCTACCGGCCACACGGGCAGCGGGCGTGACTTCAATCAATAGCTCAGATGTACCGACACTGGCGCCGGGCTGCAGTGTGGCCCGTGAGGTGGCCACGCCGGGGGTGTCTTGCAGCAGCAGCAGGCCGCGGTCAATTTGCGCCGAGCGAATCACTTCGCCGGGTTGGGCATTGGCTAGGTAAGCGCCCACTGCGGCATCAGACAGCACGGTGGTGTTGACGACTCGTGAAGCCGACACCCGGCCTTCAATGACGGTAATAGTCACCGTGCCGCTGGTGATGTCTTGTGCGGGGAGCAAAGCGCGGGCCACGGCAAAGCCGCGTGCGCGGTAGTAGTCGGTGATGCGGCGGGCAACGGCGTTTAGCTGGGAAAGCGTTTGCTCAGCGCCAACTAAAGATGAAACCAGTGAAGTCAACTCAGCTGTGGGGATTTCCTGGTTGCCGGTGATCACGATGGACTTGACCAGGACTTGGGTTTGATCGCCTACGGCGGCATCAGCTGTGGGTGCTGCTTTAAGTGCGGGAACAGTGGGTGGCAAGACCGGTGCTGGGGTTTGCAGCTCGCGCAGCACTTGGCCGGCGGTGGGGGGAGTGCTGGGCGCGGTTTGGGCTTGTGCTTGCAGGGGGAGGGCAGTTAAGCCGAGCGCGGTTAGAGCGATAGCGATAGCGTGGAGGGGAAAGGGCAAATGGGCGGTCATCTATAGTCAATTTGAGATAGGTTTAGTGCTAAAGCCGAATTAATACGGGCGCGGGCAGCTCCTGAAATCATAGTAAATTTATTCACGCGCTACTCGCACTGGCGGGTGTCATAGCTAGCCGGCATTCGCATGCCGCAGTTCTCAATGCGCAGCGGTGACTGCCCAAAGCTGACGTCAGAGGCTGGCTTAAAGTCGGCCCGCGTACCTTGCAGCGCGGCGTTGAAGCTTGCCTGTGCTGGTGGCCCAGCAAATGCGGGAGCAGCTTTCGTTGCTGGACTCGCGGCAGCTTGAATAGTCAAAGTACCGCTGGCATAACCCAGTGTGTAGTTGCCCGTTAAAGATGTCAGGCCGCCCGGAGCG